>CALACD010000316.1 GCA_937890445.1 uncultured Acidimicrobiia bacterium
CCGTCGGCTGCGTCTGCGTCTCTACCTGCTGTCGTTCATCGACGAGTTCGGCCCCGTCTACGCCGTGTTTACGTTGTTGTTCAACGACAACGGCATCTCCACCGCGCAGGTGTCGTGGGTGTTCGTTACCTGGGGTGTGGTCGCCTTCTTCCTCGAAGTGCCGAGCGGGATGCTGGCCGATCAGGTCGATCGCCGTCGACTGTTGGCCGCAGCGTTCGGGCTGAAGGCCGGCGGCCTGGTCGTGTGGTTGTTGTGGCCGACATTCACCGGGGCGCTGGTCGGCGCCGTGTTGTGGGCCGTGCACGACGCGTTGGCCAGCGGCGCGTGGGAAGCAATGATCTACGACCAGCTCGCCGCGACCGGTAATGCTTCCGTCTACGAGCGGGTGATGGCTCGGAGCAGCCAATTCTCGCATCTCGGCGTGGCGACCAGCACGGTACTGGGCGCCGGGCTGCTCGGCCTCGGGGTCGGCTTGGCACCGCTGGGGTGGATCACGGTTGGCGCCGTCGGAATCACGGTCCTGCTGGTGCTGTTGCTTCCCGATACCCGGACTGCGTCCTTCGACGACCGGAAGGCCGCGGAAGGCCGAGACAGCGAGCCGGACGAGTCGACGTCGGTCGGGCAGAGCCTCGGAAGCGTGTTGGCCGGGCCCGAGATCAGACGGTTGCTGATTCTGGGAGCGATGTTGGAGGGACTCTTCCTGATCGACGAGTACCTCCCACTGTCGACCCGTGTTCGGGGCGGTTCCGATGCGGCGGCGCCCGTGATCTACCTGACGGTGTGGCTCGGACTGTTGGCTGGTGGGGAGCTCGTGGTGCGACGACCTGGGCGGTCCGGGAAGGTGATGGGGTCGGCGATCGTGGCGTCGATGGCGGTGGCGGGCCTGGCCTTGATCAGTCGTGCTGTCTGGCCGCTGGCCCTGGTCGCCGTCGGCTACGCATTCTTGGAAGCGGCCCGCATCGCCAGCGATGCCCGTCTCCAGGAGCGAACACCGGACGCGGTGCGAGCAACGGTCAGCAGCGTCCGAGGATTCGCATCCGCCCTCGTCAGCACGGTCATGCTGGCCCTCATCGGCGTGATGTCCGACGGCGACGATCCAACGCCTGGGCTCTTTGTCCTCGCCGGTGCGTTGGCCGCCACCGGAGTCCTCCTCGTTCGCTGGCTACCGACCACGAAGCCGACGGGTCCTCAGGTGGACGCGACCGGTTGATGCAGGCGGGCGATACGACGGCCGACCGTGGCCATCGTGGCCCGGAGCTCGACGGGCCGAAGCACCTCGATCTCCGGGCCCAGCACGAGCAACTCCCGCACTGCGCTCTCGTCGGAGTCGAAGCGAAACGAACCCTCGACCCAGTCCACCGACTCCGGGGTTGCGTGGAGTTCGGCCGCGGTCGCCAACCCCGGGGCGTGCCGGCCATCAAGGCCAGTTGCACCGTCGCTCTCCCCGTTGCAGCAGTGCCAACAGCTGCAGAAGTCGTCCCGCTCGCATGCCCGTTCCCGCTCCTTGCCGACCGATCCGACATGAAGGTACCCATTCACGACAGCAGGTGTCATGAATGGTCACCTAGGTTCCGTTCGAGCGACACCGTTCGGAGAACCACCGTTCGGGCAAGAGAACACAGGAGCACAAAGACATGGCTGACCACGTCGAAGGCAACGGCACCCCCGATGATCCCTGGATCCTGACGACGCCCCCGGGCAAGTCCGAATTCGATGCCTGGCGCGACGAGTCCAACGATCCGCCGGCGCTGATGATTCGCGTCGGATCGACGAAGCTCAGCTACCAGCTTCGCTGCATCGAAGATCTGCACGCGATGCTGGTGGAGCACGGTGACTGGGTTGCGTTGGGCAACGCAGACGAAGGGAAAGCTGCCACGCCGGGAACCGTCGAAGCGTGGGCCCGTTCCGAGGAGAACCCGGTCGGAGGCTGGTACGGCCTGCGCAAGGGGTATCGGGGCCGCTTCGGCAACTACGTCCCACCCGTACTCGAACACCTCGGTCTGGCCGAGGTCGAGCACAACGCCCGCAACAACCGCATGCGGGCGCGCTGATCGTCCTCGCTGCAAGGCTCAGGTGTTGCCAATGACGTCGACCACGGCCTGGGCCGCGGCCTTCGTCCCACCATTCGGTTGACCCGACGGCCCGAGCACCACGGTTGCGCTTCCCAGCACCTCGTCGACGGCCCAGCGAATCGAATCGGCGGCCGGGGTCTCGCCCAGGTGATCGAACATCATTGCCGCCGCCAGGATCTGGCTGATGGGGTTGGCTCGATCGAGGCCGGCGAGACCGGGGGCCGACCCGTGGATCGGTTCGAAGTAGGCGTGGTCGTCGCCGATGTTGGCCGAGCAGCAGAGCCCGATGCCGCCCACGGTTGCTCCGCCCAGATCCGAAAGGATGTCACCCAGGAGGTTCTCCATCACCAGGACGTCGTAGTGGCCGGGGCGCTGCACGAGCTCCTGCGCCGCGGCATCGGCGTAGAGGTGCTCCTGCTCGATGTCGGGGTAGAGAGCACCCACCTCGTCGAAGATCTGCCGGAAGTAGGCAAGGCTCGACAGCACGTTGGCCTTGTCGACACAGGTCACTCGCCGTCGTCCGTCCTCGGGCGCCCCGTTGCGGGTGCGGGCCAGTTCGAAGGCGAAGCGTGCAATACGTTCGGTGCCCTTGCGACTGATGAGCATGGTGTCGGTCATCACCTCGGTCGTGCCCACCCCCTTGCCTCTGGACAGGTACAGCCCTTCGGTGTTCTCGCGCACGATCACGTAGTCGATCGATCCGGGATCGGCCTTGATCGGCGCATCGACGCCCGGCATGAGGCGAACGGGCCGCACGTTGGCATAGGTGTCCAACCCGACACGCAGGCCACCGAGCAAGCCGGCCTCGGTTCCGTCATCGCGACGCACATCCGGTAGGCCGACCGGGGCCTTGAACATGGCATCGGCCTGCCTGATCGCGGCCATCGTCTCGGGTCGGAGGCTCTGACCTTCCCGGAGGTACAGTCCGGCACCCGCTTCGTGTTCGACGAAATCGAGCTGAAACCCTCCATGCTTTCGAGCGACCGCATCGATCACGGGCAGCGTCGCGTCGATGAGTTCGGGACCGATTCCGTCGCCTCGAATCACGATGACACGATGTCGCCGAACGTCTCCGGTCGTCGCAGTCATGGGGGCGGGTTCGGTCATGGTCACATCATCGCGTGACGGAACGCAGCGTGCGCAGGCGACCGCAGCAGGACTCGCTGCTCGTGCCGAGCAGGGTTCACGAGAGTCGTGTGAGGCTTCGGAATCGTCCCGAGAACGCAGCCGCGATCACGGCGACCAGCGATGAGCAGAGCACGGCCATTCCCCACACTCTCGACTCGCGTCCGGACGCCTCGTTCGCCACCGACATGATCATCGCAACCGCTGCCGCCAGCCATCCGAGGGTCGCAATTCGCAGTGCGACACGCTCGACATGCGTCAGGTCGGGGTCGTCGGCCACTGCAGTCTCGGGTGCTCCGTCATCTCGCATCAGATGTTCGATCCAGCGAACCGGCGACGTGACGGCGAGCACCACCATGGGGGCCCAGATCAACAGAACTGCCGCCAAGGCGATGCTCCCGGGCACCGTCATTCCCTGCCCCTTGTCGAGCCCGGCCACGATGGCATCCCCGGCATAGACGGCCAGCGCCGTCGTCAGAAGGGCGAAAAGTGCCTTCACGTACCGCAGCACCAGTCCGCGAAGTCGCAGCACATGGCGGACCATTCCGTATTCGACCTTCGCTACCTCGGCGAGCAGAGGACGGCTCGTCGCGGCAGCCAGGTCGAACAGACCTCTCGCTCGTGCCACATCGTCGTGACCCGGGGCGAGGCCCGAATAGACGGCCAGTTGCCGATCGACACGTCGACGTGATCTGTCGTTGGCGGGAACCAGGAGTTCCACCATTCGTGGATCGGTTCGACACGCCTCGAGTTGTTCGCCGGCTGCGAAGCCGAGTTCATCCGATGGGAGCTGGAGCGAGGTCAGCGTGAACCTGGGGGTGAACACATCACGACCCTCGCCGCCGAGATGATTGGCGTGAAAGTAGAAGCGAGTCAGATCGGCGAACAGCAACCACAACGCAGCCATCGGAAGGGCAAGCATCGCCACGACGCCTGCAACCAGCGCGACGTCCGCCGCGCTGATTCCGTCGATCAGCAGCGATCGCAACACACCCGCTACCGAATCTCGGGCCACCACCGGCAGCACCACCAGCAGACCGGCCCCCGACAGCATGCCGACCGCGATCCGGTGGAAGGTCGACAGACGTACCTCGCACCGAGCCACGAAGGCACGCGCTGCGGCCCGTTCATCATCGGTCATGATCGAGCCATCATCGGAGCCTGTGCTGTTCAGTCACCTTCGCTGTCGTCCTCGCCGTCCTCAGTATCCTCACCGTCCTCGGTATCGGACAATCCGGGAGTGGCCCGGACCCACATGATCAGGTCGGCCAGCTGTCGCTCGGACAGGTTGGCTTCGCTGTGCAGACCGAAGCGTGTGTAATAATCCGGCGGCATCGACTGCTCGAGGAGGACTTCGAGCGTTTCCTCTGCTTCCTCTTGAGGCCGGTCGAACTCGGAGTAGTTCACCGCAGCGCGGCCCTCGTCGACGTGCTCGCTGATCGCCCAGGACAGCGGTGCAACGTTCGAGTAGGCCGGCCACTGGACCTCGTTGCTGTGGCAGCCGAAGCACGCGCTGACCATCAGATCCCTCGCTCGGGGATCGGCCCACTCCGGTTCCCCGGTGACGGTCGGATTCGGATGGTCGCGGCCGGCAGGGATGACCTGGATGATCGCGAAGGTCACAGCCGCCGCCGCGACCACATGCAGCACGAAGCGAGCTGTCCCTCCCGATCGCTCACCGCTGCCTCTCCTGATGAGCTGGAGCCCTGCTGCCCCGACCAAGACGACGGCCACCAAGACGGCCATCACCGCGAAGTTCAGGCCGATCAACCATGCAGCAACCATCCCGACGACAACGACGGCCACGGCAATCAGCACCTGCGAGGCCCGCATCCCGAGCTTTCTCATCGGATTCCTCCTGATCGGGCCGTCATGTCGGAAGGGGACGCGTGGGCGCGTGTCGGGTTCTCGCACTGAGCCGCTCCCAGCTGAAGCGGCCGTAGTGGACGATGTCATGGCCACCGTGTCGGCGGAAGATGTCGGCGATCCGGTCGGCGCTGCCATCCTCGACGTCGACGCCGATGACGGCGTTTCCGGCGGTCAGATTTCGTTCGATGGTGACCAGTTGGTCTTCGTAGACCAGGTTCTGTATGACTCGGTTGATTCTTGCCCTGAGACCGTGTCGCGTTCCCTCAGCATCGAATGCCTCGACGCCCGACCGACAGCAGTACATGTGGATCCCGTCGATCGGTACGCCCGCTGCGAGCAGCTCACCGGTGATTGCGGGTACGTCGGTTTGCGGCTCGTCGACGATGCCGAACACGTGACCGGTGAGGTCACCCTGGAACTCCTGGGATGTGATGATGTCCGGATCGGGCATGGCGGCGGCCCCCTTGCGATTCGCTGCGCTCACGTCAGGCTCTTCGTTTGCCGATCACCGGAACAGGGCCGAACGTCCCACCATCTCCGCAGCGCCGGCGTCGGGGGAGCCGCACCCGAGGACGGGTGGAGTGGCTTGCACTAGATTTCGGTGCCATGACCAGCATCGAGCCGAACCACAGCGATCCGAAGGCAAGCGATCCCAGGGCTGTCGATCCGAACGCCGTGAAGATGTTCGGATTCACCGTGTGGTCCTACAAGATGGGCGAGCAGGTTTCGCTCATGATCCACCTCGGCGACCGCCTGGGGTTCTACCGGGCCATGGTGGGCCGGGGACCCATGGAGGCGGCCGACCTGGCTGCCGTCACCGACTGCCACGAACGATTCGTGACCGAGTGGCTGCTCGGTCAGGCAGCGGCCAAGTTGGTCGACAGACACGCCGACGGCCGCTTCGAGCTCACGGACGTTCAGGCCTTGGTGTTGGCCGATGAGGATGGATCGGTCGACTTTGCAGCCGGGGCGTTCCGGGGGGGCACCGATCCTGCCGTCCTCGATCGGTTGGTGGAATCGTTCCGGACCGGTCTCGGGCTCACCTACCAGGACCAGGGCCCGGCGGCCGCCGCCGGACTGGCTCGGATGACGGCGCCCCGGTCTCGACTGACGCTGACTTCGATGATCCTGCCCGGGCTGGATGGTGTCGTCGCCAAGCTGGAGGCCGGCGCCAAGGTCATCGACATCGGGTGCGGTGCCGGCGTCACCTTGGCCACCATCGCCGAGGCCTATCCCAACACCACCTGCGTCGGCTACGACCCCTCCTCGGCTGCCATTGGACTGGCCAACGCTCGGGCCGCCGACCTGGGGTTGCCCAACCTCGAGTTCGTTGCCGCCTACGCCGAGGACGTACCGGCTGACGGTTCCGCCGATCTGGTGTTGTGCTTCGACTGTCTCCACGACATGCCCCGCCCCGACCGGGCGGCCGCCGCCATTCGCGCCGCAATCGCCCCCGACGGCACGTGGCTGATCAAGGACATTCGATCGACCGGCGATTTCGAGAAGGATCGACGCAACCCGCTCCTCGCCATGTTCTATGCCTTCTCGGTCGCCTCCTGCCTCCAGTCGGCCATGTCCGAACCCGACGCGCTCGGCCTGGGCACGCTCGGACTCCACCCGGAGCGAGCCAGGGAACTGGTGACCGAGGCCGGCTTCGGCTCGCTGACCACCCACGATTTCGAGGATGCCGCCAACCTCTACTACGAGGTTCGGGTGTAGGCGTTGGAAGTCGCGTCACCTCATCGGTGTCTCCTTCGGCTCGATGCGGCGTGCCTGGTTCGAAGGCCTCCCGGTGGGGGCGGCGGTCACCACGCCATCCTTGACCAGTGCGGCCAACCGATCGGCTCCACCGGCGGGGCTGGTCAACACCTCGACGTTGTGTTCGCCGAGAAGGGCCGCCTCGTAGTCGAACCCGGCCTCCGCTTCGGAGAAATGAATGGGAAAGCCGGGTACGTCGATCGTGCCCAGAATCGGGTCGGTCACGGTGCGGACGAATCCGGCCTGGCGCAAGTCCGGGTGTTCGACCACCTCGTCGACGCCGAGCACCGGTCCGCACGGCACCCGGTGTCGCTGGAGGATCTCCAGCGCCGCGTCGCGGGTCGGCAGCGAGATCATCCAAGCTTCCACCAGCTGGTTGACGGCCTCGGGTTCGGATTCGCGGATGGCCCGATCGTTCCACCGGTGCTCGGGGTCCAGGAGGTCAGCGCGATCCATCGCGGTGCAGAGGTCGACCCAGTGCCGGTCGGCCGCGGCAGCGATGAAGACGTGCCCATCGCCGGCTCGGAAGATGCCGTAGGGACAGACCAGCGGATGGAATCGACCGTTGCGGGTCTGCACGATCTCGCCTCGTGACACCGAATAGCTCTGGAGTCCGGTGTCGTGAGTCTGCAGGTAGGACTCGATCACCGAGGTCGTCACTCGTTGACCGCGGCCGGTCCGTTCCCGCCACAGCAACGCACCCAGGATGCCGGTCACCCCGTTCATGCCGGTGAGCACGTCACCCATCGGCGACGGTGGCGCCAGCGGCTCACCACCGAGTTCACCATTGAGGGAGCTGAGGCCGGCGTACGCGGCGGCGGCGCCGTCATATCCGGGCAGGCGGCCCAGGGGGCCGGTCTCGCCGAATCCTGAAATCGAGCACATGATCAGGCGCACGTTGCGGGCCGTCAACACGTCCCAGCCGAGGCCGAGCCGGTCGATGGTGCCGGGGCTGAAGTTCTCGACGACGACATCGAAGCCGTCGATCAGCGACAACAACAGTTCGACGGCTCGGTCGTCCTTCAAGTCGACACAGATCGATCGCTTGCCACGATTGACCGTGACGAAGTAGCCGCTGCGACCATCGCGTCGAGTCACCGAGTTCCGGGTGATGTCCCCATCGGGAGGAACCTCCACCTTCACCACGTCGGCCCCCATCTCGGCCAGGTAGCGAGTGACCGTGGGCCCGGAGAGGACCTGGGTGAAATCGAGAACCCTGATGCCGTCGAGGATGGCTGCCATGAGGCGATCATCACCCACCTGGACGGAGGAGAGCCATTCGTTGATCGGCGGCACCCGGTCCCGCCGGTCGTCGGGATCTAGGGTGGCGGGAGTCTTCAGGAGGAGTGGGCAGGAGGAGTGGGCAGGAGGAGTGGGCAGGATGAGTGAACGC
>CALACD010000317.1 GCA_937890445.1 uncultured Acidimicrobiia bacterium
GTTCGAGGACCTCCTCGGTCGTGAGCCGCCGAAACTCACCGGGCTTCAGACGCTGATCCATCAGCGGACCGATCCGAGTACGGACCAGGCGTCGGACCGGGTGACCGACCGCCTCGCACATACGCCGAACCTGGCGATTCCGACCCTCGTGGATCGTCAGACGGATCAGTCCCGGCCCCACGGTGGCGGCTGCTGCCGGTGCCGTGAGCCCGTCGTCCAGCTCGATACCTTCCCGCAACTGTCGCAGTGAGGCTCGAGACGGGATGCCCTCGACATGGGCCAGGTACTCCTTCTCGATTGCGAAGCTGGGGTGGGTCAGCCGGTGGGCCATCGCTCCGTCGTTGGTCAACAACAACAATCCCTCGGTGTCGAGGTCGAGACGCCCCACGGGGTAGACCCTTGGCTCGTCGGGCACGATCTCGACCACGGTCGGTCGGCCTTGGGGATCGCTGGCGGTCGTGATCACCCCCCGGGGCTTGTTCAACAGATAGGTGACGGCATCGGCCTTGAGGGACAGTTGGGTGCCGTCGACCTCCACGACGTCGTGATCGACCTGGACCCGGGCGCCGAGAATGGCGATCTCGCCGTTGACCGAGATCCGACCGGCCGCGATGAGGTCCTCGACGACTCGACGACTCCCGACCCCGACTCGGGCCAGCACCTTCTGGAGTCGTTCGCCCTCACGGTCGGCGATGCTCGGCAGCTCGCTCAACTCTCGACTGCTGCGGGGTCGGTCAGATCGATGTCGCCATCGACCTCGGCAGGCACCGCAGTCTCGCCATCGACGTCGACCGGCTCTGCAGTCTCGACCGGCTCTGCAGTCTCGACCGGCTCTGCCTTGTCCGCGTGGGCTTCGTCGGAGTCGGCCCGTAGGGTCTGCTCCAGTGCCTCCACCACGTCAGCCGACGGGACGAAGTCCCCCAACGGCGGGAGGTCGTCCAGCGATGCGAGGCCGAGCTTCTCCAGAAAGCTCTGTGTCGTGCCGAAGAGCGTGGCCTGACCTGGGCCGAGATCCCGACCCACCTCGTCGATGTACCCTCGCTGGGTCAACGTCCTCAGGACACCGTCGACGTTCACGCCCCGAATGGCCGCAACCTGACCTCGAGAGATCGGTTGCTTGTAGGCCACGATGGCGAGAGTTTCCAGCGCGGCACCACTGAGACGAGCTGCCTGTCCCTCCAGGACGTACCGCTCGATGTAGGGGGCCACGTCGGGGTGCGTCTGATAGCGCCAACCTCCGGCGACCTGGACGAACTGAAACCCACGGCTCTCGGTTTCGTAGGACGTAGCCAACTCGGCACACAGGTCACACACGACGGTCTGGGGAAGCTCCAACAGTTGCGCCAGCAAGTGTTCCTCGACCGGATCGGTGGCGACCAGCACCATGGCCTCGATGGCCCGCTTCGCCTCGGCCAGCGCCTCGACTGACGGGGGTTCGACGACACCGACGGCGTCGATGGCGTCGTCCGCTCCATCACGTTCCGGCGTCTCCTCCGGCTGGACTTCGTCAGGTTCGCTCATCGTCAACCCTCGTACAGATCGGCACCGGCGAGGGCGAGATCGCGGCCGATCTCGCCGCCGATCCACTCCACCGTCAGGTCGCCGAAAATCTTGGGCTGGTCGATGTCGACCATGCCCTGTTTGAACAACTCGAGAATGGCCAGGAATCGTACGACGACCTCGAGTCGGTCGACCAGACCCTGGGTGAGCGTCCGGAACGAGATCGGTCCCGCCGACGGCAATTCGTGGACCAGTTCTTCGATGGCATCCGAGACACTGGCGGTGACCGATGTGACGTGATGGAGGGTGACCTCTGGCGTCGGGCGAGGTCGGACGGCCTTCAGGAAAGCCTGTCGAAGCTGCTCGGGGGTGTTGCCGCTGAGCAGGTCTGGCGTCAGGTGCAGGAACTGCTCCTCCAAACCCACTCGCCGGGGCGCCACCTTTCCGGCTGCGACGACGAATCCGTCGATCATCTTGGCCGCGTCCTTGAACGTCTTGCATTCCAACAGACGCGACAGAAGGAGATCCCGCTCCTCCCACAGGCCCAGCTCCTCGTCGAGATCGAGGCTCTCGTCGTGGGGCAGGAGCCTTCGACATTTCAACTCCACCAATGTGGCTGCGATCAGCAGGAACTCGGTCGCGACCTCGAGGTCGCACAGATCCATCCGCTCGAGCTCGACCAGGTAGGCATCGACGATGGTCGACAGCGACACCTCGTACAGATCCACCTCGTCCTTCAGGATCAAGTGCAACAACAGATCGAACGGACCCTGGAACTGCTCGGTGTGGACCTGAAATGACATTGCTGTGATTCTACCAAGGGAATTGAAGGCTGGCTTGGAACCCGATCTGCCTAGCCTAGGGCCATGGCTGCAGCACCCCCCAGCACACTTGCGACCGATCCGACGACCCCGCCACGCGTGTTCAGTGGCATTCAGCCATCGGGAGCCCTCCATCTCGGCAATTACCTGGGAGCGCTTCGCAACTGGGTCGCCCTCCAAGACGACGCCGATGCCGTCTACTGCGTCGTCGACCTCCACGCCCTCACCCTTCCCAAGGAACCGGGCGAAGTAGCCCGGGGCACGCTCGACATCGCCCGGATCCTGCTGGCCATCGGCCTCGACCCCGCGAACGTCATCCTGTTCGCGCAATCCCACGTGCACCAGCACGCCGAACTCGGATGGTTGATGCAGACCGTTGCCTCCTACGGCGAACTGAGCCGGATGACCCAGTTCAAGGACAAGAGCAACCGGTCCCAGAACTTCATCTCGGCCAGTCTGTTCACCTATCCGGCGTTGCAGGCAGCCGACATCCTGTTGTACGACACCGATGTCGTGCCGGTCGGAGACGATCAACGCCAGCACATCGAGTTGGCCCGTGACGTGGCCCTTCGCTTCAACTCTCGATACGGCGAGACCTTCGTGGTGCCCGAACACCGGATTCCGGCCGCCGGTGCCCGGGTCATGGATCTCCAGCACCCCGAGAACAAGATGTCGAAATCGGTGGACTCGCCTCAGGGCACCGTCAACCTCCTGGACACCCCCAAGGAGATCGAGAAGAAGGTCAAACGAGCCGTGACCGACAACGACGGCGAGGTCCGCTTCGACGTCGACACCAAACCGGGCGTCTCCAACCTGTTGTCGATCCTGGCCGCCGCCACCGACGGCGACCCCGAGCAACTGGCCACCCAGTACAGCCAGTACGGGCCACTGAAAGCCGATGTCGCTGCCGCCCTGATCGCACTGGTCGAGCCCATCCAGGCCCGTTTGACAGAACTCGACGACGCAACCGTCCGTCAGGTCCTGGACGACGGCGCCGAGCGAGCCCGTTCGATCGCCGGCCCCGTCATGGAACGAGCGAAAGTGGCGATCGGCCTCCTGGTGTGAGCGTGGGTCAATGTCACGTTCTCGTAACATCAGGCCCCAAAACTCGCTCCAATTTGCGTCGCACACCATGACGAGAGTATTAAAGTCCCTCGACGTGCGTTCACCGTCAAGCTACCCAGTGGTAAAGTTTCCCCGTTGTTCACCCGAGCAACGTCTCGAGATCCCTCGACCGAGGAGAGGTACTTACCCATGAAGTCACCCTTTGCAAAGCTCTGGGCTTTGCTGCTCGCACTGGCACTCGTTGCCGCTGCATGTGGTAGCTCCGATGTGGCCGATGTGGCCGATGATGTGGCAAGCACTGCTGACGATGCCGCCGATGCCGCGACCGATGCGGGCGATGCCGTTGATGACGCCGCCGACGAAGCAACCGACGCGGTCGACGACGCCATGGAAGACGATGGCGCGGCGATGAACACCGGCGACGGCGTGCTCACCCTCGGCGGCATCCTGCCCGAGACCGGCAACCTGGCCTTCCTCGGCCCACCAGAGATCGCCGGTGTCCAGGCTGCGGTCAATGACATCAATGCCGCCGGTGGCGTGAACGGCGCCGACGTCGTCTGGCTGCCCGGAGACTCCGGCGACAACGGAGACGTGGCCAACGCCACCGTCGACCGTCTGCTGGCCGAGAACGTGGACGCCTTCATCGGCGCTGCGTCGTCCGGTGTGTCGCTGACCGTGATCGACAAGATCACCAGCGCCGGCGTGATCCACTTCTCGCCCGCCAACACCTCGCCGACCTTCACCACTTACGACGACAACGGCCTGTACTTCCGAACTGCACCGTCCGACGTCGTTCAGGGTGCTGCCCTGGCCGACATCGTCCTGGCCGACGGCGTCGAGAACGTCGCCTACCTGGTCATGAACGACTCCTACGGCACCGGCCTTCTCGATGCCTCCAAGGGCCCGTACGAAGCCAAGGGTGGCACCGTGGTCGCCGAACAGATCTACGATCCCAAGGCTGACAACTTCGATGCCGAGATCGGTGCCGTCGTCGAATCGAATCCCGATGGCATCATCATCATCGGCTTCGACGAGACCTCGCAGATCCTGGCCGGGCTGGTCGAGCAGGGCTTCGGCCCCACTGACCTCCCCATCTACGGCGTGGATGGCAACATGAGCAACGCTCTGTTCGCCAACTTCGAGGATCCTTCGGTGCTGGAAGGCATGAAGGGAACTGTTCCCGGCGTCGACGTGGCCGGCACGCTGGCCGATTTCCAGGCCCAGCTCCTGGCCGTCGATCCCGAACTGGTCGACTTCAGCTACTCGGCGGAGTCCTATGACGCCGTCGTGCTGATCGCCCTCGGCGCCCTCGCCGCCGGTACCGACGAGCCGACCGCCATTGCGGCCGAGATCAACGGCCTCACCAAGGACGGCGAGAAGTGCACCACCTTCGCCGCCTGCGCCGAACTGGTGGCCGCCGGCACCGACATCGACTACGACGGCCTCTCGGGACCGTTGGAGTTCATCGACGCCGGTGAGCCGTCGGAAGCCTCCATCTTGACCCTTCAGGTCAACGGTGAGGGCTCCATCGACGTGATCGGCTCTGTCTTCGGTTCGCTGAACTAGTCGAACCGGTCTTCGGTTCGCTGAACTCGTCGAACCGGTCTTCGGTTCGCTGAACTCGTCGAACAACTTCACAGAACGGGAAGAGCCCGGGGCCTCGGCCCCGGGCTCTTTCGCGGTCTGGATCGGATCAGCCAGCTCAGGGCAGCGGATCAGTCGGTGTGGCTCTTCACCAGGGTGCCGAGGTACAACTCGATCACCTTGGGATCGGTCAGGAGTTCCCGACCGGTGCCGGTGTAGGCGTTGCGTCCC
>CALACD010000318.1 GCA_937890445.1 uncultured Acidimicrobiia bacterium
GGATCAGGTCGATGTCCATCGACGTCACCAAACCTCGGAGCGAGCGGACGGCCGCCAACTGGACGGGTGAAGGGGCCCGGGTCATGACGATCGGGTGGCACTCGACCGCTCCGAGGTCCCGGAGGTCTTCGAGCCGCTTCGTGAACATGCCGCTGGCTCGAGTCGGGGAGTATGCGAGTTGGTTCTCGACTCCGAGCGGACCCAGCCCCTCGACGAGGTCGAGGACATGGCGGCCGACGCCGGCGAAGGATGCCTCCACCACGTGGAGTACCCGGAGATTTCCCGAACCGCCGGTCGGTGGGCGGGAGCGTGAGAGCGCCACCGGCTCAGTATGCCCCGTGGCGATGAGGGCGAAGGAGCTGGGCGATGGTTCGGCCGATGATGCGCAGATCGCCTCCCAGCGATCGGGTGGTGGCGTACTCGACGTCGAGCACGACCCGTTCGTCGAAGGACAGATCGCTGCGACCGCTGACCTGCCACAGTCCGGTCAGACCCGGTTTGACCCGCAGGACGGTCGACAGGGCAGCGCCGTAGCGGTCCGGTTCGTCGGGAAGGCAGGGCCGGGGTCCGACCAGGCTTATGTCGCCTCGCAGCACGTTCCACAGTTGCGGGAGTTCGTCCATGCTGGTCTTGCGGAGCACGCGCCCGAGGGCAGTCGTTCGAGGATCGTTGGTGAGTTTGGCCGACCGCTCGTATTCGGCTCGAGCCAAGGGGTCGGTTGCGAGGAGCTGGGGCAGGAGGTCATCGGCATCGACTCGCATGGTGCGGAGCTTGATTGCCTCGAACTGTCCGCCATCGCGAGCGACGCGTGCGCTGCGGTAGAAGCCGGGGCCTCGGGACGACGCCTTCACCCCCAGCCACAACAATCCGATGACGGGTGCCGAAACCACGAGTCCGAAGCCGGCCGCGGTCACGTCGAAGATACGTCGACGGCGTTCTGCCTTGGGGAGCGGGCGAGTTTCGTCCAGGACCAGTCGGCGGCCGCGGAACTCGATGGCGGGTGGATCGCAGGTGAGGTCGACAATGACCTCGCTCCGCTCCGAAGACGGTTGGGGAGCAAACGGTTGAGGAGCGAGGCGGAGGTGCCCTGAGGGGCTGCGTTCGGCAACGCCGCGTTCCGAATCATCGGGATAGTAGAGATCGGTCGTCGCCAAGGGAAGTCCGCCAAAAGTAGTCGCGGACCTGCGCAAGGAGCAGACCCGTGGTCGCCTGAATCCGAGCACTCGCCGTCGTGCCCGACCGTGACGGTAACGCGTTTCGTGACCAACGGCCACGGCCTCGCCACGCAGTGTGGTGAATTACCCGGTCGTTCGATAGCCGTGCGGGTTGCGGGATTGCCAATGCCACGCATCGCGACAGATCGTGTCGAGCGATCGATACGTCTCCATTCCCAGGCCTTCCGCGGCCAGGCGGGTGTCACCGAAGAGTTGTGCGACGTCGCCGGCCCGGCGCGGTCCGGCTCGCCACGCGATCGAGCGTCCGGTCGCCTGTTCGACACCGGCGATGAGTTCGAGTACCGAGACGCCGACTCCTCGGCCGATGTTGAAGCAGCGGAAGCCCTCGGGTCCGGAATCCAATGCACGGAGATGGGCCTCGGCCACGTCGACCACGTGCACGTAGTCGCGCACGGCTGAACCGTCCGGGGTCGGATAGTCGAGCCCGTTGACCATCATGTCGGTCTGATTGCCGACGGCGACGTCCATGAGCACCGGGAGGAGATTGGTGCGCAGCCCGGTCGGGTCCTCCCCGATCATTCCACTCTCGTGCGCACCTGCGGGGTTGAAGTAGCGGAGGGCCGTGATCGACCAGCGTTCGTCTGTGCGACAGAGATCCCGAAGGATCGATTCGCCCATCGCCTTCGTGCGAGAATACGGGTTGCTCGGATTCGGCATCGTGGACTCGGGGATGGGATGGATCTCGGCATCGCCGTAGATCGATCCGCTCGAGCTGTAGACCAGCTGCTTGACCCCTGCCGTCGCCATCACCTCGAGCAGGGTGATGAGGCCACCGATGTTGACACGGTGATAGTCCAGGGCCCGGTGGAGAGACTCGTTGACGTGCTTGCGGGCAGCGAAGTGGATGACCGCATCCGGGGTTGCTCGGACCACCGAGGCCATCAGTTCGGAGCGATCGGTGATGTCGACGACGTCGAGCGGAACCTCGATGCCGGTCAGTGCCGCGACCCGTTCCAGGCTGAGCGATGAGCTGTTGGACAGATCATCGACCACATGAACGTCGTGTCCGGCCTGGAGGAGGGCCAGCACCTGGTGGCTGCCGATGAAGCCGGCCCCGCCGGTCACCAGTATCTTCACGTGGTCAGCCTCCTTCGTTCGGTCGCCTAATTGTCGTTCCGGTCCGGACCGTCGGCGGCGTCCTTCATGGTGACATCGGGGTGATCCGAGACAAGGGCAAGCTCGCCCACGTCTCGCTCGGATCTCGGACCGGGACCGAAATGGCAAGAGTCGGCGGGGTCCCACCGCTAGGCTCAGCGGATGCCCGAGGTCATGCCAATCACACCCACTGCAGAACAA
>CALACD010000319.1 GCA_937890445.1 uncultured Acidimicrobiia bacterium
TCTTCGTGTTCCTGACGCTTCCGATGCGGCGCCGAAGAATGCGCTCTGCTCCACCCGGCATGGATCAGTCCCCCACCCGACTGACGTCAGCTTCGGGGAGGGTGTTGGTGGCATCCACCAGCTTGGTGTCAGCAGCGCCCTGGGCCTCGATGCCAGGACCACTGTCGCCCGAACCTGACCCGACGAACTGATCGGTGAAGGCCGCGATGGCGGCTTCGAGTGCTTCGCCGTCGGCGACGGCACCGGTCTCGGTGATCGAGCGCAGCTGATCGCTGTGACGAGAATGGAACCACTCGACGAGTTCGGCCTCATATCGCTGTACGTCAGCGACCTCGACGTTGTCGAGATAGCCATGGGTCCCGGCGTAGAGCACGACCGACTGCTCCTCAACGGGGACCGGAGCGTTGATTCCCTGCTTGAGCAACTCGGTGAGACGGTAGCCCCGGTCGAGCTGGGCCTGGGACACCGCGTCGAGATCCGAGCCGAATGCTGCGAAGGCTGCGAGTTCGCGGAACTGCTGCAAGTCGGACTTGAGGGTTCCGACAGCATTCTTCATGGCCTTGATCTGAGCCGCCGAACCGACCCGGCTGACGGAGATGCCCACATCGACCGCAGGACGGATACCCGACTTGAACAGATCGTCCTGGAGATAGATCTGCCCATCGGTGATCGAGATCACGTTGGTCGGAATGTAGGCCGAGACATCGCCTGCCTTGGTCTCGATGACGGGGAGCGCCGTGAGGGAACCGGCCCCGAGTTCGTCGGAGAGTTTGGCTGCTCGTTCCAGCAAACGGCTGTGGAGATAGAAGACGTCGCCGGGATAGGCCTCGCGACCCGGCGGGCGGCGCAGCAGCAGCGAAACCTGACGGTAGGCCTCGGCCTGCTTGGAAAGGTCGTCGTAGATGGCCAGGGCGTGTTCGCCGTTCTCCATCCAGTGCTGGCCCATGGCGCAACCCGAGTAGGGAGCCAAGAACTTGAAGGGAGCCGGATCGGAGGCGGCAGCCACCACGACCACCGTGTACTCCATGGCGCCGGCGGCTTCGAGCAGGGCCACGGTCTGGGCGACGGTCGAGGACTTCTGACCAATGGCGACGTAAACGCACTTCACGCCCAGGCCCTTCTGGGCCAGGATCGTGTCGATGGCGATGGTGGTCTTGCCCGTCTTGCGGTCGCCGATGATCAGCTCGCGCTGACCCCGACCGATCGGGATCAATGAATCGACGGCCTTGATGCCGGTCTGCATCGGCTCGTGCACGGGCTGGCGTCCGGTGATGCCGGGGGCCTGGATCTCCATACGGCGAGTCTGGACATTGGTCAACGGGCCCTTGCCATCGATCGGCTCGCCAAGCATGTTGACGACTCGCCCGATGACACCGTCACCGACGGGAACCGACAGGATGTCGCCCGTCGACTCGACGGCCTGACCTTCCTGGATGGCATCGACGTCGCCGAGGACGACGGCACCGATCGAGGACTCGTCGAGGTTGAGAGCCAACCCGATCGTTCCGTCCTCGAACCGCAGCATCTCGTTCACCGCGGCGTCGGGCAGTCCGCCGACGCGGGCGATGCCGTCACCGACTTCGAGCACACGACCAACGGTCTTGCTCGAGACGTCCGACTCGAAGCTCTCGAGGTTCTTCTTGAGGGCCCCGGTGATCTCTGCCGGGTCAAACGAAAGTGCCATGTTCAGGGTTTCTTTCTTTGCAGATCGAGCTGTCTTGGTGAGAGCTGTCTAGGTGAGAGCTGACTGGATGGAGCGTCCGAACGAACGTGACGCCGGGGACGGGCGTCCTAGATGCTGTCACGCATCTTGTTGAGGCGAGTACGAAGTGAACCATCGATGACGGTGTCTCCAAACGTGGTGACGGCACCGCCGAGGACGGAGGGATCGAGCACGACCTGCAACTCCACATCGGATCCGGTCGATTGCTTGAGGGCCGCAACGAGCCGGGATTGCTGGTCGTCGGACAGCGGAACCGCGGTACGCACCGTGGCGACCGATCTCCCTGCACCGCTGGCTGCCTGGGCGATGAAGGACTGCGTGATCTCTGCGAACTCCCCGCCTCGGCCGGCGCTGACGATCATTCCGACCAGGGCCCGTGTGGTATCGGAACCCTTGTTGGCCAGGATGTCGTCGACGATCTGCCCTCGCAATGCCGCAGGAAGCAGCTTGTTGGCAAGGCTGGTTCGAAGCTCGTCGTTTCCGGCGACTGCTTGGGCCACTGCGGACATCTCACTCTTGACCACGTCGAGATTGCCGTCGGCCTGGGCGACGGCAAGCATGGCTTGGGCGTAGCCGTTGATTGCGTCAGACATGTCGTTGGACTCCAGATGATTTCATCAGGTGGACTTCACATTCCTTCGGGGCGGTTCGACCGACCGGTTCAGCGCAGCTGACCGACCTGGGCGATGTACTTCTCGATCAGATCGGCGTGCGTTGCGTCATCGAGACTACTGGTCACGACCTCTTCGGTCGCTCCCCGGGTCAGTCGCGCAACCTCTTCGCGGATGTCGGCCAGGGCCTGCCGCTTCTGATTCTCGATGTCCGCAGCAGCACGCGTCTGCAGCGCTGCGGCATCATCGTGGGCCTTGGCCACCAGATCGGACTTGAGACGAGCCGCGGTCTCCGCTGCTTCGGTTCGGATCCGAGCAGCTTCGGCCTCGACGTCGGGCAAATCAGCCGTCGATGCGGTGAGCGCAGCCTGGGCTTCGTCACGCGCTGCCTCGGCAGCGGCGAGCTCGGCACGGATGCGTTCGGTCCGGCCCGTCATCATCTTCTTGATGGCCGGGCCAGCCTTCCAGGCGATCAGACCGACCAGGACGAAGAAGGCGACGGAGCCCCAGTAGACCTCATTGATGTCTCCGGCGAGATGAACGCCGTTTGGCTTGTCGGCCGCAAAGATGATCATGACGTGCCTCAGTTCGGGCTGTCGAGGAAACGGTCGACAACCGATTGGGTGGTGGTGACATCGAGATCTCGACCGATCACACGTCCAGCTGCGTTGGCAGCCAGCTCAGCGACCTGTGGTCGGACCCCGGCGAGGGCTTCGGTACGGGCAGCCTGGATCTCGGCGTCAGCGTCGGCCCGAAGTGTTGCCACTTCGGCCTCGGCGGCCCCGATGATCTGGGCTCGCTCGGCCTCGGCCTCGGCTCGTGCTGCATCGACGACGCTGCCGGCCTCGGCCCGAACATCGGCGAGTTGGTCATGGACCTCACCCGCAGCAGAGCCGGCGCTCGCCCTTGCTGCATCGGCTGCATCGAGATCAGCTCGGATGCGATCAGCCCGGTCGTTCATCGTCTTCTTCACGGGAGGAAGGAGCACGAACGTCACGAGAAGGTAGAGCGCGGCAAACGAGAGCGCGCCCCAGAACAACTCGGGAACTGTCGGCAGAATCGGATTCGATTGCTCGGTTGCCTCGACGGCAAGGATGATGCCAAGCATTCGGATCAGGCGAACTTCAGGAGAATGAAGACCACGAAGCCGATGAGGGCGAGCGCCTCGGTGAAGGCGATGCCGAGGAACATCGTGGTTTGGACCTGACCGGCGGCCTCAGGTTGGCGGGCCATGGCCTGGACGGCTTGGCCGACCAGGTAACCGATACCAATGCCGGGGCCGATTGCGGCGAGGCCGTAGGCGAAACCGGCGCTACTGGCGCCAGCGGTCGCCTTGGCATCGGCGGCCGTCGCGGTTGCGTCGGTGGCTTCGGTAGCCAGCTCAACGAGCTGAGCTGCGGTGCTAGCAAGGGCGCTCATCGGATGATGCTCTCCTGTTTCATGTGCTTCCCGAAGGAAGCGGGTTGGGGTTTGACTGCCCGAAGGCAAGAACGGTGATCGAGATGTCCTAGTGATGGGCGGACATCGACAGCGAGATGTACACGGCGGTGAGCAGGCTGAAGACGAAGGCCTGAATCAGCGAGACCATGACCTCGAAACCAGTGAGGCCGACCAGCATGGCGAAGCTGAAGGGAAGGATGGCGGCCAGCGGGCCGACCTGCCAGAGCGTGATGCACAGCACGCCGAAGGTCACCAGCAGAATGTGGCCGGCAAGCATGTTGGCGAACAAACGGACGGCGAGACCGAAGGGGCGGAGCAGGAAGGTCGAGATGAACTCGATGAGGCTCACCAGCGGCATCAGTGCCTTGGGGACGCCGGGCGGGAACAGCGAGGACTTCATGAAGCCACCGAATCCCTGGGACTTGATGCCTACACCGATGAACGTCACCCAGGCGACCACTGCCAGGACCACCGGGTTGGCCATCCGGGCATTGGCGGGCATGTGGAAGGTCGGGATGACCTCGAAGATGTTTCCGAAGAACACAAACAGGAAGATGCTGAGGAGCAGCGGGGTGTACTTGAGACCCTGCGGGCCGATGGCGGACAGGATCACCTGCTTCTCCACGAACTCGACCGTGCCCTCCACCAGGTTCTGGACGCCACTGGGAACGAGGTCCCTCTTGGCCATCAGGAAGAGAATCGTCGGGATGATGACCGCCAACAGACTGATGAGCGCGATCTTGTTGAATTCGTAGAACTGTCCCTCACCGAAATAGGCGGGCCATTTCACCAGATTGTCGATGGGGGGGAACTCGAGTGCTGCGAACACCGGAGCACGCTCCTTGTCTTGGTCGGCCACTGCCAGTGCAGTGGACGAGATGAATGTACTTACTCAGCGCCTACCGGCTGCGACCGGTCGAGCTGTGGTGGTGCGAGGTTTGAGCCCGGGATGCGCGAGCGATGCCGAAACGTATCGGAGTTCCCACGCCAAAAGACCCAAATGCGAAACGATGATGGTGATTCCTAGCGGAACGAGGGTGACCCAGGACTGGTCCTTGACCAACCAGACTGCGACGAAGACCAAGCCGAGCCGAGCCGCGTAGCCGGCAAGTGCGGTCGACGCGACCATAGCGAACGAGATCTTGGACGCCCACGCCAGCAGGCCAGCAGACAACAGGAAATTCACGAGGACGATGGCCATGCCGTACGCAACGGACATGGCGCCGTCGAACCCGGCAACGAGCGCTCCCGCCAGCATCCCGAGCGGTATCAACGGCACGCCTCTGCGTACGATGTCGCGTGCGACCGAGGCCGCAGGCGACGGGCCGGTGAGGCGATCGGTGTGAGATGTGTCAACCACGGCGCTGCTCCAGCGGTTGCGAGGCGGTCCCATCGTTCGACACCCGACGGTTGCCGGCCAGGGGTCCACGGGCTGCGGCCCGGAGTTCGATCGTCTGACGTTCGAGCTCCGCGATCTGATGGCGGTACCGGTAGTACACCGACGCACCGGCCCCGATGGCTCCGAGGATCGTGAAGACGATCATGAAGATCGGGCGAGTGCCGAGCCGTCCGTCGAGGAGATAGCCGAGGAATCCGAGAACCACAGAACTCAGCACCAGTTCATAGGAACCAGAGCTACGACGCATTTGCTCACTGATCGGGCTCGTTGCGGAGTTCCGATCGCTCGGCGGGGCTGGGTGAGGATTCACAGAAGTCAAAGGGGCAGGGCGAGCTGCACTGCCCGACCGATGCCAAGACCTTATTGAAGGCACGCCATGCTTCGCAACCTAACCGGCGCGCGAACCTGTGGATCGTCGCTTCGCGTGACGCCAACCCCGGCCACCGCGCCCCTTCTCCGCCGGCTTCCTGGACCCGGCGACCGGCAACGGCACCACCTCCCCGGCGCCCTCGGCAGGCGCCCCTGCAACGTCGTTGCGACGCCGTCCACCGGGGCGATCCACACGCCGATCGGTCGCAGCTTGTGCGGACGAGTCGCTGGCTCGCCGGCCGAAGCCCGGTTGCAGGGACAAGAACAGCAAGCCGGCCAGGCCGACCACACCCATGGGCACGATGGCGTCGCCGCTGCCCTCGTTGTAGACCGGCCAGAGGACGAATCCCGACAGAAGCGCCGTCCATGCCCAGAGGATGAGGACGGCTCGGCGATGACCGTGACCCAACCGGATCAACCGATGGTGGAGGTGATCCTTGTCCGCAGTGGCGAGACCCTGACGGCGGCTGGCACGACGGACAATGGCAAAGAAGGTATCGAGAATGGGCACCCCCAGGATCACGAAGGGGATCACCAGCGGCGCGTAGAAGAAGAACGTCTGCCCGCTGAACGGGTCCGGCGTACGGCCCCCGACGGCCATCGTCGATGCCGCCATCAAGCTCCCCAGCAACAGACTTCCGCCGTCACCCATGAAGATCTTGGCGGGGTGAACGTTCCACGGTAGGAACCCAAGACAGATCCCGACGATCACCGCTGCCACCAGCGGACCAACGTTGCCGGGTGCCAGCAACTCGACTTCACCCAGCTTCCAGGCGTAGAGGAAGAACGCTCCGGCTCCAATGGCCACGATGCCGCCAGCCAACCCGTCCAACCCATCGATGATGTTGACCGCGTTGGCCAGGCCGAGCACCCACAGCACGGTGATGAGGAAGCTCAGGTCGAGGGACAGCAGCAGCAGATCGGCGAACGGAATCCGGAAGTAGAAGATGTTCACACCACCCAGGAACAGCAGGCCGCCCACGCCGACCAGGCCAACGGTCTTGGCCGGAGCCGACAGTTCCCGAAGATCATCGATGAGTCCCACGCCATAGGCCAACGAGGCCGCCAGAACGATGGCCAGGGGTTCGGTCGAATCCTCGAACGAGGCCGAGAACCAACCGCTGTACCAGGCCAGACCGAACGCGACCATGAATCCGAGATACATCCCGCCGCCCCCGAGCACGGCCGTAGCCTTCTCGTGGGCGCGGCGCTCGTCGGGCTCGACCATGTACCCCCGGCTTTCGGAGAGTACGCGGAACAATGGGACCGTGAGCACGGTCACCAGTCCGGCGACGGCCATGATGATCAGATAGGAGGAAACGTGCGGACGCACCGACTACCTCACGGCCTGCGATCGATGGCAGACGGGTCTGCTCGTCGACCCCATGTCCTCGCGCCCAGCCACCGGTCTCTCATGAGACCGACCCTAGTGGGTGGCGAGATCCTCTTGGGGCGCGAGCGAGGGGTAGGGGGCGAAGGGACGACACAGTTCGCGGACTTCCTGACGGATCGCAGCAATCGCGGTCGCGTCCTCACGGGATCTCAGCGCACGTGCGATCATCGACCCCACGACCGCCATCTCCGCTTCCCCCATGCCCTGGGTGGTCACCGCCGGAGTGCCGATTCGAATGCCGGACGTGACGAACGGTGAGCGCGGATCGTCGGGAATCGAGTTGCGGTTCAGCGTGATCCCGGCATCGTCCAGCACGATCTGGGCATCCTTACCGGTGCAGTCGGCATCGAAGGGCCGCAGATCGACCAGCAACAGATGGTTGTCGGTTCCCCCCGACACCAACCGAAAGCCCTCCTGTCCGAGTTGGCGAGCCAGAGCCGCAGCGTTGCGGACGATCTGAGCCGAGTACTGACGAAATTCTTCTGTCGCCGCTTCGGCGAAGGCCACGGCCTTGGCCGCGATGGCGTGCTCCTGAGGGCCGCCCTGCTGACCAGGGAAGACGGCCTTGTCGATGGCTTTGCCCAACTCGGCCGACGACAGGATGCACCCGCCTCGCGGGCCGCGCATCGTCTTGTGCGTCGTGAACGTGACG
>CALACD010000320.1 GCA_937890445.1 uncultured Acidimicrobiia bacterium
CGAAGGATCAGGCAGACGAGGGGTGTCGGGAGCAACCATGAGCTGGACGCCAATCTTGTCACGACGACCGAACCGGCGACATCAGGGGCAACCCTGAGCGTACCCTGAGGCCCTGGAAGCAGATCGGTGAATCGCCTGATCCCGCCCTCGACCCCGATCCTCGACACTGATGTCATGCCCGACGAACCCCTGACCGAACCGACCGCCACCGACGAACCGTCGATCGCGGGTCCGACGGCACCTCCCCCGCCGATCAAACGCCTCCGACGTCGATCCGACGCACCGGTCGGCGGCGTGGCCTCGGGACTCGCCGACTACCTCGGCATCGACCCCGTGATCGTGCGAATCCTGATCGTCGTCCTCGCCGTCGGAGGCGGAAGCGGATTCCTGTTGTACCTGGCGGCCTGGATTCTCGTCCCCGACGATCATGACACCGACCCCCGACCGGTTGCCTTCAACTCCAGCCTGACGGCCATCATCTTCGGGGCCATCGTCCTGGTGGCTGCCTCATCCGCCGTCTTCGGCACGGTGAACCTGAACTTCAACGAGTCGGTGATCATCCCTCTACTGTTGATCGGCGCCGGCTTCTACCTCCTCAATCAACGAGCCGTGACCGGTCAGGACGAACCCACGGCCACCGCGTGGAGTCCCACTCCGGCCGCAGCCCCACCGCCTCCATCAGGACCGGATTCGAACGATCTGGTCCACTGGGCCACACCCATCGTGGCGGAACCGCCGGCGCCGGCCGATCCGAAACCTCCGGTCACGTCGGTCACCCTGGCCGTCGCCGCAACCGTGGTCGGGATACTTCTCGTCCTCGGCCAACTGACGTCGCTCACCGTCGGAGCGGGAGCCGTCTTCGGAGCCATCGCCACCGTGTGCGGTCTGGGCCTGGTGGCCAGTGCGTTCGTCGGACGAGCGCGACCGCTGGTGGCGGTCGCCGTGGTGGCGCTCGTCGGCCTGTCACTGGCGCCCCTGGCCGATGCCACCATCGCCGGCGGGTTGGGTCCCCGTGAGTATCGCCCCGACAACCAGGCCGAACTGCTCCCGACGTACGACGTCGGGGCCGGCTACATCGAACTCGATCTCCGCAATGTCGATTTCGTCGACGACGCGTCGCTCGAACTCGATGTGGGTGCCGGCTACGCCGAGGTGATCGCCCCCACCGACGTGAACCTCGAGATCGAGTCCCGTAGTCGGTTCGGGATGGTGACCATCCTCGGGGACGAACAGTCCGGCGTCGATGTCGACCTGGTGCGCTCCGATCAGCTACGTGAGGGTGCTCCCACATTGCGCATCATCGCCGACGTGACCTTCGGAGCGATCGAGGTGCGTCGTGGTTGAGCGTCCCCGCAAACGCCGACTCGTGGTCGGCTCGGCCGTACTGGCCCCCGGCCTGACCGGGCTCTTGACCGATGTCGGCGAGGTCACGGCCGCCACATCGTTCGCGATCGCAGTCCTGATCAGCGGCCTGGTGCTCCTGGTCGGGCTGGTGACGAGCACGCGGGTCAGCTGAGCTGAGCCCGAAGCATCGAGAGCTCCTCGGCCGACCCGAGGGCGATGATGACCTCGCCCTCGACCAGGGCGGTTTCGGGCGACGGGTTGGTGTGATAGCGGCCGTCCTCACCCCGGATTGCGATGACCAACGGCCTGCGACCACCGGTGACATGCAGCTCACGGAGGGGACGGCCGACCATGGTGCTCCCCGCCCGTACGCGAATCTCATGGACGGCCACATCGTGGCTTTCGTCGTGCAGCACCTCATCGAGGAACTCCGCAACGTTGGGCTGCATGGCCAGCGCCGCCATCCGTGACCCGCCGATCTCGTGCGGATTGACCACCCGGTCGGCACCGGCCTGGTGGAACTTGGCCTCGTTCTTCTGATCGCTGGTACGGGCAACGATGAAGAGGTCCGGTCGCATACTTCGGGCCGACAGGGTGACGAACAGATTGTCGGCGTCGTTGGTCAGGGCCGCGATCAACGTTCCGGCTCGCTCGATTCCGGCCTGGCGAAGCACGTCGTCATCGGTCGCCTCGCCGATGACCACGGCATGGTCGGAGATGTCGTCGTCGGGTGCCCGATCGATGACCACGATCTTGCGGCCGGCCCGGCCGACCGAGTGGGCGATGGCGTGTCCCATCCGACCCCATCCCGCAATGATCACGTGGTCCTCGTAGGTCTCGATGTCTCGCAGCATTCGGCGTCTCCGTAACTCGTCGTTGAGGCTTCCCTCGATCAGGCTGTCGACCAACACGCCGAACGTGTACAGCACGGTGCCGGTCCCGAGAACCACCAGCACCAGGGTGAACACCCGATATTTCTGGGTGATCTCCTGTGTCGATCCGACCTCTTCGAATCCGACCGTCGTGATGGTGATGACGGTCTGGTACAGCGAATCGAAGATGCCCAACCCGAGCAGCACGTAACCAACGGTGCCGAACGTGACGATGGTGGTCAGGAGGATCAGCCCCAGACGCACCCGCTCCCATGGGTCTCGCTCCCGAGAGCGGCGCCATCGGGGTCGCGGCAGTGCAGAGGTTGGACCGTTCACCGGCCTCGTCCTTTCACTGACCCAGCCTCGCAGCGAGTTCCCTGACTTCGGGGCTCCAGGTCGCCACGGCGGTGAGCGTCCCGGCCGGAATCTCGGTGAACCCGCCGTCGCGAACGACCACCGTGCCATCGACGACGGTCCGATCGAGAAGGGCGCGCCACAACCCGACGGTGGCGTGCACGACCGTCACCGCCTCACCACCACGAAGCCAGGCCTCGCGATGCCCATCGCCGGCACCCTGCCACAGCAATTGCCCGGCGTGGGCGCTCTGGGCCGCCTGCTTTCCCCAACTCATGACCACGTCGGGGGTGAGGACCACGATCAGGCCGCCCCGGCCAGTGGAGGGTGAGTCGACCTGGTCGCTCCGTTCCGGTTCATCGAGTTCGGTAGAACGTATCTGCAGCTTGGCAACGGCCTCGGGCACTCGATCCATTCGACAGGGCACGTAGGCCCGGACTTCGGCTCGACCCGAGCGGGCCGTGACTCCCTCGACCTCCTGGGCTCGGGTCCAGGCCGACGCTCGTCCTCGCCGCACCAGCTTGCGGATGCGGCCGCCGCTCTGCCAGGTAGCGATCGGTTCGGCCCAGACGTCGCCGGCCCGCTCGTCGCGAAGCAAGCCGATCACGGCCCGGACCGAAGCCGCGCACACCTCGGCCGTCGTCGGCGGGTCGACCTTCTCGATCCGGGCCGCCAGTTGCATCGCCCACGGGGCGGCCTCCGGGCTCGGCTCAGGATCGTTGTCGGGGGAACTCACGCAACCGTTGTACTGTCGCGACGTGACCGATCCTCACATCGGCACCCTCAACGAGGGATCGCTCCACGCTGCGCTCAAGCAGCACTACGCCCGGCCGGGTGACGAATTCGAGGTGCCCCTCCACGGGTTCGTCATCGACATCCGGCGGGGTGACGAGTTGATCGAGATCCAGACCAGTTCCTTTGCCGCCATGGGTCGCAAACTCGACCACCTGTTGTCCGACCATCACATCCTGATCGTCCATCCGATCGCGATCGAGACCTACCTCGCTCGTCCAGGAGTCAAACCCCGCCGGTCACCCAAACGGATGTCGATCTACAGCCTGTTCGAAGAACTGGTGAGCATCCCCACCCTGCTCGACCATCCCAACCTGTCTCTCGAGGTCGCCCTGGTCTCGGTGACCAAGGTGCAGGATCACGACCCCACCGCACGTCGGAACCGAGGAGGCTTCCGCACCAGGGACCGCGTCCTGCGTGAGCTGCACGGCACCGAACGATTCGCAACCAGTTCCGACTTGTTGCGTCTGGTGCCCGAGGGTCTGCCGGCCATCTTCACCACGGCCGACTTGGCTTCGAAGGCCGGCATCAGTAGAGCCAGCGCCCAGCAGATGGCCTACTGCTTTCGCCCGCTCGGCTTGTTCATCGAGGAGGGCCGTAGCAAGACAGGCTTCCACTATCGCCTGGCGTCGGCCAGCTAGACCACCATCGCCGAAGGCCGGACAGCCGCGATGACCGCCGCGATTAGCGGGAGCGATGACCGGGAGCAATGACCGCCGTCATCGGTCTCGCTAGGCCACGACTTCGACCGGGGTGCCGATCGGCACGGTCTCGGCCAGGGCGATCACATCCTCGTTGCGCAGTCGGATGCAGCCCAACGAAACGGCCTGCCCCATGAGTTCGGGTCGGTTGGTACCGTGGATGGCGACCACGGCGTCGCCGCCGTTGATCACGTCGATCGCCTCGGAATAGGCCGACAGCGCAACGACGTAGGCGCCGTAGACCGTGTCGGGGTCCCAGGGCAGTACGTCGCGTATGTAGTAGCGACCGAGCGGGGTCGGAGCAGTCTCGCGGCCGATGACCCCGACGGTCTCGAGAACGACCTCATCACCCCGGGTGACCCGTAGCGACCGGTCCGACAGGTCGATCTGGACCCGGTAGTCGGTCGTGGAGATGGTGACCGCATCCTTGGGGACCCAACCGATGCTCCCATTGGGCCGAACCGGCAACTGGATCTTGAACCAGTCGTCGATCTCCTCCAGAACCAGGAAATGCCGATCTCCGCCGAATTCGGTGGGAACCGACAACGACCACGTGGGCGCATCATCGAGGGGCGATGCCCAGATGTCGACCTCACCCACTCGCAATCGGGCCGTTGCCACCAGCGCTCCATCGGGGGGCACCGGGACGCGGGTGGCGCTGGACCCGTCGACGGGCTGGCCGAGCGCCAACTCGTCATCGTCGACCAGTTGCGGCGCCACGATCGGGGCCACGGTCGTCGGGACCGTGAGGATGGCCTCCTGGCCCTCGCCGGTGGCGATCGGCAGGAGTTCCTCGTCGATGACGGCAAGCGGCACCGGATCGTCACGAAGGAACGTCGACCACAACAGCGAACCGACGACGGCCACGACGACGGTGGCCGCGAACACAGCGGTCGCAGCCAGGACGTTGCGTTTCGAGGAGCGGCCCATCTGCCCCATTGTGGTGCAAGTCGACCACGAAGGGGCAGTGGGCAATCACCCGACGACGAACTCAGGCGCTCACTGACTGCAGGCTGCCCCGATGGCGACCGCTCCCGCCTTCAACGCTGCGGCCTGGTCGGCGGACAGGACACGGAATGACGGCACCAGCATCTCGTTGGTCAGACCTTCGGCGGCCTCGAGCATTTCGGGGGTCAACGCCGAGGTGTCGGGAGCCGGATCCCAGCCGAAGGCGCCGGCCATCTCGGGACGCTTCTGGCAATGTGCGTGCTCGGGAACGATCCCCGTGGCCAGCAACGCGTTGAGATGAGCGCTGCCCCGGAGTTCACGCAGCACCGCCGTCAGTTGCAGGGCGCGGCCCGGGGCGTCCTCGGCGAGCGGCTCGGCGGCAATGCCGGAGAACAGCGCGAGACCGGCCCGGTTGGTGGCGGCAATGACCGCCGCTGCGGCCTCGTTGTAGGCTTCGAGATCCGCGACCTCGGCCAACAGCGTCCGGCCGATCGCGGCACAGCACTCCATGTAGATCGCACCGGCCTCCCGCGGCGCCAGCGTCTCCTTGGCCGAGTCCCACAACGCGGCCGCGCTGGCCTGGCTGAAATAGCCGAAAGCACTGGCCACGACGTCGCTGTGGACGTCGCCCAACACTCCGCCCCGGCCGAGGAAGTAGAATTTCATGCCGCCCAGACCCAACTCCTTGCCCTTGGCCAGTGTGTCGGGGTGGAAGTAGAAGGCGGCACCGGCGCTGCCGATGGGGGCCGCGACGGTCGAGATCAGGTCGATTGCTTCAGTTGAGGAGAGAGTCATGTCCGAACATTCGCAGAGCAACGACGAACGCGCCAGATGGAACGAGCGTTATCACGCCGCCGACCGTCGACCTCGCTCGGTCTCCTCGCTGCTACGCCAATCGGTCGACCTCCTCCAGCTCGACCGATTCGATGAGGCACCGACTGCTCTCGATATCGCCGGGGGTGACGGCATCGAGGCGTGCTGGCTGGCCGAGCTCGGGTTTGCCACGACGTTGATCGACGTCTCGGACGTTGCCTTGGAACAGGCGACGAGCCGCGCCCAACGCTCCGGCGTGGCGATTCGGGCCGTCCAATTGGACCTGGATCGGTCGCCACTGGGACCTGAGGTGCAGCACGACGTCGTCCATGTCGGGCACTATCTGAATCGCCCGATGCTGATCGAACTGTTCAGCGAATGCGCCGGGCTGCTGTTCGTCGCCATCGCAACCGTCACCAATCTGGAGCGCTACCCCCAGCCCCCTCGCCGGTTCCTGCTCGAACCCGATGAACTCCGTGGCCTCGTGGCCACACACGGCCCGACGCTCGAGGTGTTGCGCTACGACGAGGACTGGCGGCCGAACGAGCGCCACGAGGCCTGGCTCGTCGCTGCCCCGGCCCGCTAGGAGTCGGACCCGTCGGTACGCAGCAGCGCCAACTGCCGGCTCTGTGCGACCACCGACCCGGCCTCGTCCCACAGTACGCCGTCCTCGATCAGGAACCCACCCGCCAGATCTCGGGTCTCGAAGCGAGCCCGGATCCAGCCCGGGACCGGGATGGCACGCACGTGCACGGTGAGCTCCAACGTGGGCACCCAACCGACCCGACCCAGCAGCCCGAAGAGCGACGGAGGAAAGGCGTCACAGAACAGCGGCAACGCGCCGGCGGTGACCGGGGCCTCGTCACGGAAACGGATCCATCCCGCCATTTCAGCTCGTCCGGCCACGCCGGGCTCGGCCAGTTCGGGATCGAGCCGAACGTCGAGGCGGGACATGATGGGCAGGTCGATGCCCTGGGCCAGGGTGTCCCGGGATCGACAGGCATCGGGATCGGGCAGGGACACCGGCGGAAACGACACGGTGGTCCCGGTCCGAGCATCGCCGTCGAGCTGTCCGAAGGTCGCGATCGACCGGATACGTTCCTTGTCTCCTTGCAGGAGCCGCCCGGTGGCGGTCGAGGTGAGGCGGCCGGCTCGGACGACCTCGACCTCGATGGTCCCCGCTCGGTCACCGAGCGCAGGTCGCTGGAAGTGGCTGGTCACCGACAACGGCGCGGAATGCGGCACCGATGCCGACAGTGATCGCAGGAGGGCAGAAGCGGCGTATCCCCCGTTGGGATTGTCGCCGATGTTCCACTGCGCACTCAGTTCGGTGCGCCAGGACCCGTCGCCGTTGGGCTCGATCGACGTCTCCTCGTCGAAGAACGACGTCACGATTCCTCGGCCAGGGCTTTGTTGATCACCCGCCGATACTGCTCGACGTCGAGGGCGCCGGGCAACACCCACTGCCGGTTCACCACGACCGCGGGCACGCCGGTGATCTCGGAATTGATGGCCGTCAGGTAGTCGGTGAAGACGGCCTTCTTCAGCTCGTCGGCGTTCTGTTCCCAGAACAGGTCGAACTCGCCGACGTCAAGATCGGACTCGCCGGCGATTGCGCTCAGGACTCCTCGGTCGGAGATGGTGCGGTTCTCGGTGAAGTAGGCCTGGAACAGTCGATCGCTGTAGCGACGGTACGCCAGCGGGCCCTGCGATGCAGCCACCTTTCCCGCGATGGCCGACGGCAGGCTGTGGCTGGGCGGCTGG
>CALACD010000321.1 GCA_937890445.1 uncultured Acidimicrobiia bacterium
GGGTGGGATCGTCGGCCCGGGGATCCGAGGGCGAATAGCCGGAGTACTCCACCAGCGTCGGATACGGCCCCTCGGTCACGGGCCCGGGCAGGGTGACGAAGGCTGACAGGGTGGTGCCGTCGCGAACGGTGAGGTAGTTGAAACCCGGCTCCAACCGTTGGCCGCGATAGACACTCGGCGGCGGCGGAGTGTCGTCGGGAAGGTCGATGACTCCTCCGGCGGCCACCGGCCGGCCGTTGGACCAGAGCTCGAGTGCGACGGGGCCCGGGGGCAGGTTGCGCACGATGGCGGCCCCATCGGTGAGGGCAGTGGCTCGACCGAGCTCGGAACCGGTGTCGGGATCGAGGGCGACGACCTGGGCGCCGGGATCCACGGATTGGACCGTCACCTGGCCGAAGGCGGTCGAGGTCTCGAGTTCGACGGTGGGCACCGTCGTGGTCGGGGCGGTCGTGGTCGGGGCGGTCGTTCTCGAGGTGGCGTCGATCTCGGGCCCCGAGGCCGCCGTCGTGGGGGCCGTGCATGCGCCGAGCACGAACAAGGCTCCGGCCAGCAGCACTCGGGGGCTGGGAAGGATCCGCGGTTGTCGGGCTCGCATCGCAGACGCAGTCTGGCACCGAATCGCGGACGCAGGGTTGCGGTCCCCGACGCGTCCCCGACGCGATGGCGCGGTCCACAGCAAGATCGAAACCATCCACCAACCACGGAACGTGTCCGCTACGCTACGCAGCGGGTGGAGTTGGTGCCGATTGGAAATCGTTGTGGCCCCAGCTCGTGTGTTGTCCTTTCCAGCAAGTCCAGCGTTTCTTCGGCGCTTCAGCCTGTTGATGTTGTCGTCGACGTTGGTCCTTCTTCTCGCGGGCTCGGCATTGGCCAGCATCGACCGTCCCCGTCCGCTCCTGGCGCAGGGACTGGATGAGCGGGGATGGGAACCAGGTGAACTCCCCGATGTCGCACTCGTCCTCACTGGTGTACTGACCCCCCAGGAGACGATCGATCGATCACTGGTACCGGCCCTGGGCGACATTCCCGGCATCGAGTCGGTGGTGGCCGAGCAGGCTCCGTCGGGACGCTCGGCCATCTACATCTCTCTCGTCGACGCCGCTGCTGATGCCGAGCTCCTGCCGAGCATCGAAGCCACCGTCGCCCGGTTCGCACCGGAGGCGCAACTGTCGATCGGTGGACGGGCCGTCGTCGATCGAGATCTTCTCGATCGATTGAACCGTGGCACCGTGGTTGCCGTGGTGCCGGTCCTGGTGCTGCTGACCCTGCTGGTGGCGGCATCGTTCGGACTCAAGTTCGGTCTGGCCACCGGGGGCACGGTCGCCATGTCGAGCATTCTCGGCGGACTGGTCGGCAGTCAGATGGCACCGCCGTTCGACGGCTCACTCGGCACCACTGCGCTGCCGGCCGTCCTGGTCTCCATTCTCGTGTCGACGGTTCTGTCGTTCCGGCTGTTGGATTGGTTCAAGCATCCGGTGCCGTCGGAGGACCAAGCGGCGTCGATCCGACGCGTCGTCGGTCAGCTGATCCCCGAGACAGCACTGTTGTTCGGAGGCCTGGTGGCAACGGCCATCGTGCTCGGTGTGGCCGGCCCCGGCCGAACCCCGGTGGTGATGGTGGCCGTCGGCGCCTTCTTCGGTGCGCTCGTCACCTTCGCGGTACTGCCCTCGATCCTGGTGTCGTTACCCGCCGTGCCCGACGACGAGGAGTATCGACTCTTCCGCCTGCATCTGCCTGACGGGCGGGACTTCCCGACCGCAGTTCTGGCCGGCTTCGCATTGTTCCTCCTGGCGCTGGGATTGTTCGCGGTACGGGTGCCGACGTCGGAGTTGCTCGACGAATCGGCCCTGCCCGACGGCACCATGTCGCAACGGGTGTCCGAGCAGCTCACCGAGCTAGGTGGCGATCCGACCTCGGCCATCCTGGCCACCATCGATCTCGAGGCCACCGATGACCAGCTGGCCAGTTGGGCCCGAACGGCCTCGGCCATCCCGACCGTCGGATGGGCCGAGACCTCGACTGGTCGCT
>CALACD010000322.1 GCA_937890445.1 uncultured Acidimicrobiia bacterium
ACGGAGGAAGATCATGGCGCAGTACCTGCCGGTTCTGGCGCTGTTGATCCTGGCGGCCCTGTTTGCTGCGATCAGCTTTGTGGCGTCCAAGTTGTTGGCGCCGCGCCGGCCCACCGAAGAGAAGCTCGCTCCCTATGAGTGCGGGATCATTCCGGGTCGGGAACCGCCGCAACGGTTTCCGGTTCGCTTCTATCTCGTCGCCATGTTGTTCGTCGTGTTCGACATCGAGCTCGTCTTCCTCTACCCCTGGGCCATGATCCATCGGGAGCTCGCTCTCTACGGTCTGGTGGCGATCCTGATCTTCTCGGCGTTGGTCTTCGAGTCGTTCGTGTATCTGATCTCCAAGGGTGCCCTGGACTGGGGAACCCTTCAGGTGAGTCGGCGACAGCACAACGAGCTCGTTGGTTCGCAGCGGACGTCCTCGTCGACCATCCGCCGCGTCGGCGGAGAAGGTCGTTTCGAGGAGGTCGTTCGCACCCGGGAACCGGTTGTCACCGAGGAAGCTGCCGCCTGATGGGAATCCTGGGAGACGTGCAGAACGATGGCCTCGCAGGCATCGATCACAACATCGTCACGGGGCAACTCGAGAAGCTGGTCAACTGGAGTCGTTCACGCTCGTCCTGGCCGGCGACCTTCGGGCTGGCATGCTGCGCCATCGAGATGATGGCCACTGGCGGTTCGCACTACGATCTGGCCCGTCTCGGCATGGAAGTGTTCCGAGCATCACCGCGCCAGGCCGACGTCATGATCGTGGCAGGGCGAGTGAGTCAGAAGATGGCTCCGGTCCTGCGTCAGGTCTACGACCAGATGATGGAACCCAAATGGGTGATCTCCATGGGTGTCTGTGCATCCAGCGGGGGCATGTTCAACAACTACGCCATCGTGCAGGGAGTCGACCAGATCGTGCCGGTCGATGTCTATGCACCCGGTTGCCCCCCCGGTCCCGAGACGTTGCTTCATGCCATCGAGACCCTGCACACCCAGATCGAGTCCGGCGAGTTGCTTCGCCGCCGCCAGAGCACCGGTGGCGGTGCTGGTCTGGTGATCGAACAGCGAGACGGTCAAGGCGGGTCTCAGCTGGTCACGTTGGGGCGGGGTCGATGAGCGACGAAGTCGGGTCGGACACAACCGAAGAGGCGTCTGAATCCGACGACGACGGGGTTCCCGAACCCGAACGCCGCTACGGATGCCTGGTCAGCTCGGGCCTGGACATGGCCGTGCTGCACCCGGAGCGGGACCAGTGGTTACCGACGATGGGAGCGTTGTTCTCCGACGGCTTCGACATGTGCATCGATCTGACCGCCGTGGACTACTTGACCTATGACGGTCAGCGCCGTTTGCCCGCCGGCATCGAGCCTGAGCGATTCGAGGTCGTGGCCTCGTTCCTGTGCTTCGAGCGACGCGAGCGGATCCGGACCAAGGTTCAGGTACCGGCCGACGATGCCGTCGTGGCGTCGGCGACCAGCGTCTACCCCGGCGCCGATTTCCTCGAGCGAGAGGTATTCGATCTCTTCGGAATCGAGTTCGCTGACCATCCCGACCTTTCTCGGATCCTCATGCCCGAGTCCTGGATCGGCCATCCCCTGCGCAAGGACTACGCCACCGGAGCCATCCCCGTGCAGTTCAAAGGCGCTCCAGGGCCGCGGTAGGAGTCGACGTGACGATCACAGACCAGACCCCCGAATCCGATATCGGTGATGTCGCGGATGCAGTGTCGGCATCCGGCGTACCGAATCAGCTGTACGAGTTGCCTCGCCGACATGCCGTGCTTCGCATGTCCGAGGTGCAGGCGGCCGAACGGGCCAATGACCCGATCGACGGTGAGAACGACCAGACCATGTTGGTCAACATGGGCCCGTCGCATCCGTCGACCCATGGCGTGCTGCGCCTCATGCTCGAGATGGACGGGGAGATCGTTCGCCGATCGAAGCCGGTCATCGGATATCTCCACACCGGCATGGAGAAGACCGGCGAGAACCTCACCTACTTGCAGGGTCCGACCAACGTGACCCGGATGGACTACGCGTCCCCGTTGTTCACCGAGTTGGCCTTCTCCCTGACGGTCGAGAAGCTGTTGGGTATCGAGGTTCCCGAGCGGGCGGTGTGGATCCGCATGCTGATGACCGAGATGAACCGCATCGCCTCCCACCTGTTGTTCATGGCAACCAATGGCATGGATCTCGGGGCGGTGTCGATGATGATCTACGGATGGCGCGAGCGCGAGGAAGTGCTTCGCTTCTTCGAGATGGTCACCGGATTGCGCATGAACCACAACTACATCCGCCCCGGGGGTGTCGCAGCCGACCTGCCCGACGGATGGCGCGACGCCGTGGGTCGCTTGCTCGAGATGCTGCCTCCCCGGCTCGAGGAGTACGACATCCTCATGACGGGTCAGCCGATCTGGCGGGATCGTTTGCAAGGCGTGGGCGTGATCACGGCCGCCGAAGCAATGGCGTTGTCGGCGACGGGTCCGATCCTGCGGTCCACCGGAGTCCCCTGGGACCTCCGCCGGGACCAGCCCTACCTTGCCTACGACCAGGTCGAGTTCGACATCGTCGTCGGTTCCTACGGCGATTCCTTCGATCGCTATGCCATTCGCCTCAACGAGATCCGTGAGTCCATCCGGATCGTGCATCAGATCCTCGACAAGATGCCGAAGGGCGACTACCGAGTCCAGGATGCCAAGGTGACGCCACCGCCTCGGGCTCGTATCGACGAGTCGATGGAAGCCTTGATCCACCATTTCAAGATCTTCACCGAAGGTTTCAAAGTCCCCGAGGGCGAGGCCTACGCTGCTGTCGAGTCGCCTCGTGGTGAGCTCGGCTGCTACATCGTGAGTGACGGATCTCCCAAGCCCTATCGCATGCACATCAGAGGACCAAGTTTCATCAACCTTCAGACGTTGCCTCACATGATGGCCGACGGAATGTTGGCCGACGCCGTCGCCGTGATCTCTTCGGTCGACCCGATCATGGGTGAGGTCGATCGTTGAGCCGGCTGACTTCTGCGAACGAGATCATCGCGAACGAGATCATCGCTCGGTATCCACGACCGAAGTCTGCCCTGATCCCACTGCTGCACTTGGCCCAGGAGCAGGATGGCTACGTGGCCGAGGACGCCATGGAACACCTGGCCGAACTGGTGGGCGTCACGCCGGCCGAAGTCCTGGGCACCTGTTCGTTCTACGAGATGTTCAAGCTGCATCCGGTGGGCACCTACGTCATCAACGTCTGCGGCACGATGTCGTGCCAGCTACTGGGCGCCGACGAACTGATCCACCACGCCGAGGAACGACTGGGCATTCGCGTGGGCGACACGACCTCTGATGGTCTGTTCACCCTCGAACGAGCGGAGTGTCAGGCAGCATGCACCGAAGCTCCCTGCCTCCAGGTCAACTACCGCCACGAGTATCGCGTGACGCCCGACGATTTCGATGCTCTCGTCGACACGCTGGCAGCCGGTGGAGGCGACGTTCCGCCTCACGGCACGCTGTCTCGGGTTCGCCAACACATCCCCGCCAACCGTTCGGTGGGGGCAGTCCCGCCCGAGCAGGTCACCGGCCCGCCGCCCTGGCTGCCGAGCGCAGAGGAGTCGACATGACCCTGAGTGGAACCGCTGTTCCCCACGCCGCCGGCTTCATCGTCAACGAGACCCCTCGAATCGTCACGTCCCGTTTCGACGACCCCCAGGGATACGCCATCGAGCGTTACCTGGCGACCGGTGGTTACGAAGGGCTCAAGGCTGCGCTGGCCACGTCGCCCGATGCCGTTCATGCCGAGGTCCGAGATGCGACCGTGCTCGGTCGTGGCGGCGCCGGTTTCCCGGCCGGGGTCAAGTGGGGCTTCATGCCAAAGGATGTCTGGCCCCGATATCTCGTGGTCAACGGGGACGAATCCGAGCCCGGCACCTACAAGGACCGGCTCCTGATGGAACGGGATCCTCATCAGCTGATCGAAGGCTGTCTGATTGCGTGCTACGCCGTCGGACTGAGCCAGTGCTTCCTCTACATCCGAGGCGAGATGGCGCTGGCGCAGGAACGTGTAGCCAAGGCCCTCAACGACGCCTATGCCGCCGGGTTCGTCGGCAAGAACATCCTGGGAACCGACTTCTCGGTGGACATCGTGTTGCACTGGGGAGCCGGCGCCTACGTCGTTGGCGAAGAAACCGCGCTGATCGAGAGTCTCGAGGGCAATCGCGGGATGCCTCGACTCAAGCCTCCGTTCTTCCCGGCTGCGATCGGGCTCTATGGACAACCCACCATCGTCAACAATGTCGAGACGCTCGCCAACCTGCCGTGGATTCTGAACAACGGTGCCGCGGCCTACAAACAGATCGGTACGGAGACGTCGCCCGGCACTCGCATGGTGGCGGTGTCGGGTCATGTCAAGCGACCGGGGGTGTACGAGATCCTCAATGGGGTCACCACCTTCCGCCAATTGTTGTTCGACGATCAGTACTGCGGCGGAATGCGAGATGGACGCACGCTGAAGGCATTCGTTCCCGGAGGCGGTAGTGCGCCCTGGTTCCTGCCCGACCAACTCGATCTCCCGTTCGAGGGCTCGCAGATCGGTCCCCAGGGTTCGATGCTCGGCTCGGGTGCCGTGATGGTCATGGATGACACCACCGACATTCCGCAGGCTGCGCACAGTCTCACTCGGTTCTATGCCCACGAGTCCTGCGGCAAGTGTGTGCCGTGTCGCGAGGGAGGCACGTGGCTCGAGCGCATCCTCGGCCGCATCGTCGATGGTCACGGTACGAAGAGGGATCTTGCCTTGTTGCTCGAGGTCGGTCGGTCGATCTGCCCCGGTGACTTCCCCCACGCCGCCAGTGAGCGGTTGGGTCTGTCCGCAGTGCCGTTCCCGTACCAGATGACGACCATCTGTTTCGTCGGTCCATCCGCGTTTGCCCCCGTGCACTCGGCCCTGACGCTCTTCCCCGAGGAGTTCGCGGCCCGAGTATCCGAGGACGAGCCGATTCCCTCGGGCACCAGTGTGCCCGTCGTTCTCAAAGGGGTGAGTGTCGGTGACTGACACGCCGGTGACCATCACGCTCAACGGCGAAACGGTCGAATGTCGACCAGGCGAACTGCTGATCGCTGCGGCCCAGCGAGCCGGTACCTATGTGCCGAGGTTCTGTTATCACGAACGCATGAAGCCGGTCGGCATGTGTCGCATGTGCCTGGTCGATGTCGACATGGGACGAGGCCCTGGTCTGCAACCCTCGTGCATGGTTTCGGTTGCCGAGGGAATGGTGGTCGACACCGAGAGCGACCGTGTGAAGCAGGTCCAGGAAGGCGTGCTCGAATTACTCCTGGCCAACCATCCACTGGACTGCCCGGTTTGTGACAAGGGCGGAGAGTGCCCGCTGCAGGATCAGACGATGGCCTACGGCCCAGGCGAAAGCCGGTTCATCGAAGAGAAGCGGCACTATGAGAAACCGATCGCCATCAGCGATCTGGTCTACCTGGACCGCGAACGATGCATTCTGTGTGATCGATGCACCCGTTTCGCGAAAGACGTCGCCGGAGACCCGCTTATCCATTTCCTGGATCGTGGGAACGAGACCCAGGTCAACACCTTTCCCGATCATCCCTTCTCGTCCTACTTCTCGGGCAACACGGTGCAGATCTGCCCGGTCGGCGCACTGACGGCCGAGCCGTATCGGTTCAAGGCCCGGCCCTGGGACCTCGAGGAGAACGAGTCGACATCGACCGTCGACGCCACCGGATCCCGCGTCGCCTTGCAGTCGTCGCGCAACCAGCTGGTGCGGGTACTCGGGGTCGACAGCGATGCGGTGAATTGGGGTTGGCTGTCGGACAAGGAACGCTTCGGATACGAAGCGACGCAGTCCGACCATCGACTCGTCGAGCCGCTCTTCCGGTCCGAGACCGAGTTCGTTCCGGGCCGCTGGAACGACGCGGTCAGCCGAATCGCTCGTGATCTCGACGGCAAACGCGTCGGTGTGTTGGGAGGCGCTCGCCTTCCGATCGAAGGCCAGTTCGCTTGGTCGAAACTGCTGGACACGCTCCCCAACCGGGCCTATCGCGATGCCCAGTTGGACGATGGGCTGCCGGCGGGAGTCGTGCTCGGCCTGCCTCGGGCTTCCATTGCCGACGCCTGTGCCAAGGGTGGCGTCGTCGTCATCATCGGACCTGACCTCAAAGAAGAACTGCCGACCCTCTTCCTTCGCCTTCGCCATGCCGCCACCGAGGACGGAGTCTCCATTCTCGAGTTGACGCCGCGGGCCACCAGCCTCGGCACACACGCCGCGCTGTCCCTGCATCCCCTGGCCGGCACGGTCGGGCAGGTCGCGGCCGCCATCGCCGCCGGCACGAGCTCTCAAGCCGTCGGCGGAGTCGAGCCGGCACAGATCGAAGCGGCTGCAGCGCTGCTGGCCTCCGGTCGTCCCATCACGATCATCGGCGGTCGAGGCAATCTGGCGGAGTCCGGCCAGTACACGGCCGATGCCATCGGATCTCTGATGGCAGCCCACCCGGACGCGACGTTCCTACCCGCTCTGCGTCGTGGCAACATCCACGGAGCTCTCGAACTGGGCTTCACGCCCGGTTTCGCTCCCGGGGGCGTGCTCGACCACGACGACGTGCTCGACGCCTCTGCGATTCTCGAAGCGGCTGCGGCCGGGGAACTCGACACACTCGTACTGTTGGGCAGCGACCCGATCGTCGACCATCCTGATCGAGCCTTGGTCGAGCGAGCCTTCGATCGAGTCGGCAACGTGGTTGCCGTCGATCTGTTCATGACCGAGTCCTGCCGTCGATCGGATCTGGTGGTGCCGGCAGCCGGCTTCGGAGAAGTCGACGGATCGTTCCTCAACCTGGAAGGACGGCTCAGTCCACTCCAGGCCAAAGTCACACCGCCGGGGCAGGCGCGCCCCGACTGGATGATCGCGGTCGAGATCGCCATGAGCGCGATGACCGACCTCGGTTTCATCGATCTCGACGAACTTCGGCGCAGTCTGTCGTCCTCGGTGCAGAGCTTCTCGGCCATCGACTGGTCGATGCTGAACAGCCAGGACGATGGCCAGCGAATCGATCTGGATCGTCCCTGGACGCCCGAGTTTGCCGATCCACTCGTCGCGCCGCCGGTCGACGGCTACGGTCTTCGCCTGGTGGTAGACCGCAAACTCTGGGATCTCGGGACCATGGTCCAACACGCGCCCTCCTTGGCGCATCTCGCTGGCGAGGCATCGCTCGGCCTTTCGACCTCGGACTTCGAGCGTCTGGGCGTGGAAGAAGGGGGAGTCGTGTCCATCGACGTGGCGGGGGCAACGCATCGCTTGGCCGTGCGACGCAACCGAGACCTGCCCCGAGGGGCCGCGCAGATTCCGTTCCGGCTCACGGGTTTCGACCCCGGAGTTCTTCTGACTGCTGATCGTCTGGTCACCGAGATCAGGGTTTCGGCCAACTGATGGGAGGACACCCCTTCCTTGCTGACGGCGTCGACTTCGGAGACGTCCTGCTCTCCTTGGTGATGGTCGTGGCGGCGTTCGTCATCTGCCTCGTCGCCACCATGCTGATGGTCTGGTTCGAGCGGAAGGTCGTCAGCCGGCTTCAGAACCGAATCGGACCGAACGTCGCCGGGCCTTTCGGTCTGCTGCAGACGTTGGCCGACGGCATCAAGCTGTTCTTCAAAGAAGACATCATCCCCACTCGTTCCGATCGTTTCGTCTTCCAGTTGGCGCCGTATCTGTCCCTCGTCCCTGCGTTCCTGACCTTCACCCTGGTTCCCATCGCCGGAGATTTCTCTGGCGGAAACGGATCGAGCACCGTGTTCGGTCGGGAGTTCTACTGGCAGGTGGCCGATGTTCCGGTCGGCATCCTGTTCTTCCTGGCAATGAGCTCGCTCGGCATCTACGGCATCATGTTGGCCGGCTGGTCATCGGGTTCGAAGTACCCGCTGCTTGCCTCGGTGCGAGCTTCGGCCCAGGCCATCAGCTACGAGGCAGCTCTCGGTTTGTCGTTGGCTTCGGTCCTGCTGGTGGCCGGAACCCTCAGCACCCATGACATCGTCCTGGGTCAGGCCGGCAGCCTGCAGACCCTGAACGTGGTGGCGACCGGATTCGTGCCGTTCGTCGTGTTCCTGATCGCGGGGACCGCCGAACTCAACCGGCCGCCGTTCGATCTGGTCGAAGCCGAACAGGAGCTGGTCGGCGGTTTCCACACCGAGTACTCCTCGATCCGCTTCGCCCTGTTCTTCCTGGCCGAATTCATGAACACGGTCACGATGGGAGCCATCATCGTCACCCTCTTCTTCGGTGGCCCGGCGCCGCTGTTCGACTTCCCCTTCATCGACTTCCCGCACGCTTGGTGGATGGGCTTCATCCTGTTCTTCGCCAAGCTCCTGGTGTTCCTGTTCATCTTCGTATGGTTCCGAGCATCCTTGCCACGGTTGCGCTACGACCAGCTGATGGATCTGGGATGGAAGCTGCTGATCCCGTTGTCGCTGGGCTGGTTGCTCATCCTCGGAGGCATCCGGGTCGCCCGGGACGGCAACATCGGTATCGTCGATGACTCCATCGGCGACACCATCATCGTGCTCGTGCTCGGCGGGATGGTCCTTGCCGTTGGCGCTTCCCTGATCATGCTGGCCAACCGCAACGCTCGCTCCGAGCGACTCCGAAACGAGGGCCTGGTGGCTGTCGCCAATCCCGATCTCGGAACGTCCAGGGCCGCTGACCACGCAACCACGGGTCCACCTGGTGCAAGCCACGACACCGCACAAGTGGGAGCTGATCACTGATGGGTTATCTCGAAGGCTTCGGCGTCACGTTCCGGAAGTGGGGCGAGGGTGTCACCACTCGCGAGTATCGGGGCGGAAAGACCAACAAGGCGGGCCAGATCGATCCCCGTGACCAGAAGGCGCCCAAACCGCCACGGGCCCACGGTCGTCACGTCCTCAATCGCTATGAGGACGGCATGGAGAAGTGCATTGGATGCGAACTGTGTGCCGGTGTCTGCCCGGCCAAGTGCATCTACGTCCGTGGCGCCGACAATCCGCCCGATGATCCCCGTTCGCCGGGCGAACGATTCGGGTTCATCTACGAGATCAACTATCTGCGCTGCATCCACTGTGACTTGTGCGTAGAAGCCTGTCCCACCGAGGCCATCACCGAGACCAAGCTGTTCGAGTTCTCGTTCGAGAACCGAGAAGATGCCATCTACACCAAGGACGAGTTGTTGGTGGACGATGACGGCCGACCGCAGAAGCTTCGCTGGGAGGACTGGCGCCCCGGAGAGGACGAATTCACCTCGGGCTGGATGCGGGCGACCGCTCCCGCTGGTCGCGCCAGCTACGAGAACCGAATCGGCTGGTCCGGGGAGCTGGGCTACGGCTCGAGAGCGGCCGAACAGGGTCAAGAGTTCGAAGACCCCGAGCCAGTGGATGACAGCCACGATGATCATGACCAAGGGGGTCATCACTGATGGTCGATGTGATCGTGTTCGTCATCTCGGCCGTGATCGTCCTGGGGGGAGGATTGGGCGTCGTCCTCAACGCCAATCCGGTCCACGCCGCTCTGTCTCTGGTCGCCAGCCTCTTCGGGGTTGCCGTGCTGTTCATCCTGCAACAAGCGCACTTCCTGGCCTTGGTGCAGGTCGTCGTCTACGCCGGCGCCATCGTGGTGTTGTTCCTCTTCGTCATCATGCTGCTGGGCGTCGACGAAACCGAGGACCTCAAGCATGAACCCCTGCCCTATCAGCGGCCGATGGCGCTGCTTGCCGGTGGCGTCCTCTTCGTGATGATCATGGGTGGACTGTTCCTCTCGGGACCCGGCGGCTCCGACGGTGCGGTGGCTCTGACCGGCCAGAGTGCGGCCACGGCTCCAATGAATTCCGAAGACTCCAACATCGTGCAGTTGGCCCGAGACCTCTTCACCCGTAACATCCTGGCCTTCGAAGCCACTGCGCTGCTCTTGACCATTGCAACGGTCGGAGCCGTCGTGCTGGTACGCAACCAGGGTGGCGAAGATCTCGTGGTGGATGAACCAGGAACAAGTGTCGGGTGAGTAACCACCAGACCAGAACCCCGTGGGAGGTGAGCAGATGGAGGTGACCGACACGTGGTACCTGGTACTCAGTGCCCTGCTGTTCACGATCGGCGCCGTCGGACTCCTCGTTCGGCGCAACCCGCTGGTCATGTTCATGTGTGTGGAGTTGATGCTCAATGCGGTCAACATCACGTTCGTTGCCTTCGCCAATGCACTCGATGATCTCGCCGGCCAGACGGCCGTGTTCTTCGTCCTCGTCGTGGCTGCCGCCGAGGTTGTGGTCGGTCTCTCGATCGTGGTTGCACTCATGCGCCGTCGACCGAACGCCACCGCTGACGACATCGCCGAGTTGAGGGGATAGCCATGCTCGAAGCCGTTTGGCTCATTCCCGCTCTGCCGCTCGCCGGTTTCCTGACGCTGATCGTCTTCGGCCGTCGACTCGGTGAGCCCTTTGCCGGCTGGCTGGCAACCTCGGCCGTCGGCGCCAGCTTCCTGGCAACGCTGGTGGTGTTCGTCGGCCTGCTCAACGAACAACCTGAAGAGCGTTTCTTCCTCCAGCGACTCTTCACCTGGGTTCCGGCCGGATCGTTCTCGGTCGACGTCGGATTCTTCGTCGATCCACTGGCGATCACCATGTGCCTGTTCATCACCGGCGTCGGCACGTTGATCCACCTCTACTCGGTCGGCTACATGCACGGCGATCCGAACTTCTCGAAGTTCTTCCTCTACCTGAACGCATTCGCAGCCTCGATGCTGCTCCTCGTCCTGGGTGACAACCTCCTGCTCACGTTCCTCGGTTGGGAGGGCGTAGGCGCCTGCTCCTATTTGCTCATCTCGTTCTGGTTCACCGACGAGTCCAACGCATCGGCGGGCAAGAAGGCGTTCGTCACCAACCGAATCGGTGACTTCGGATTCATGCTGGCCACCTTCGCCGTGTTCAGTCAGCTCGGATCGATTCGCTACGCCGATGTGCTCACGGGGCAACTTTCGAGTGGCTGGGCCACCGTCATCGTGCTGTTGTTCCTGCTGGGAGCGGCGGGCAAGTCAGCCCAGATTCCGCTCTTCGTGTGGTTGCCTGATGCAATGGCTGGCCCCACTCCGGTCTCGGCCCTGATTCACGCTGCCACCATGGTGACCTCCGGCGTCTACCTGTTGACGCGGCTCAACCCGGTGTTGGCCCAGGCTGACGCATGGGCGACCGGCCTGATCGCCTGGGTCGGCGTCATCACGGCGCTCGTTGCCGCACTGGCAGCCGTGGTCCAGAACGACATCAAGAAGGTGCTGGCCTATTCGACCATTTCTCAGCTGGGGTACTTGTTCCTTGCGGTCGGCGTCGGTGGCTATATCCCCGCGATCTTCCACATGGTGACCCACGCCTTCTTCAAAGCTCTGCTGTTCCTCGGCTCGGGATCGGTCATCCATGGTCTGCACGATGAGCAGGACATGCGGCGCATGGGCGGGCTGGCCAAGTTGTTACCAATCACGGCCGGAACGTTCATCATCGGGTGGCTGGCGATCGCCGGAGTGCCGCCGTTCAGCGGCTTCTGGTCCAAGGACGAGATCTTGCTGGCAGCTTGGAACCACCCCAGCGGTGGCTTCGTGTTGTGGCTCTTGGGCCTGATCACGGCACTCCTGACGGCGTTCTACATGACTCGCCAGGTCATCCTGACCTTCTTCGGGCGGACTCGGTTCTTCGATCCGACACAAGAAGAGGTCGACATCGCCTTCGCAGGTCTGGTGGGTGCAGCTCAGGCCGAGGTCGACAAGGCCGAGGCTGCCCTCGAGACCGCTCGAGACGCAGTCGACAAGGCACAGATCGATGTGGCCAAGCGGCAGCAGGCCGTGAACGAGGCCGCCGAGACACTCAGCGCAGCACAAGCTGCCGTGGCTGCTTCGAGCCCTGACGCCGATGGGTACGACAAGTTGGTCAAGGCCGTGGACAAGGCCGACAAGGCGGTTCCGAAGGCGGCCGGCAATCTCGAGAAGGCGCAGGCCAAGCTGGTGGTAGCCGAGGCAGCTCTGTCCGACGCCGAAGCCCAGGTCCTTGTTGCCATCGATGCTGCGACGGCGGCAGCTGCGGATACGTCTCGGGTACCAATGGTTCCTCAGCACGTCACGGCCTTCAGCGAGCGGGTGGACGTCGCCGAGTTCGCCGACCGTTTACCCGATTCCTATCGATCACGCCAGGAGTACCACCCCCACGAGTCGCCGTGGACGATGACGGTCCCTCTGATCGCGTTGGCCGGTTTGGCCGCAGTCGGCGGTGGTTTGAACTTGCCGTTCACCCATGATCTGCACTTTCTCGGGAACTGGCTGGAGCCCTCCTTGTTCGGAAACGAGGCCCACGGTGGCGCCGGTGCCGGCACCAAATGGGTGCTGGCCATCATCGCCATCACCATCGGCCTCGCCGGCGTGGTGGCAGCGTTCGCGGTCTATCTGCGTCGCAAGGCAGATCCGGCCGTCGTCGAGAATCCTCGCCTGGGGTTGGCCATCGACTACGATCACGCACTCGCGCGGTTCGTTGGTGGACCAGGAACCAAGTTGTTCGACCGGGTCGCCTGGTTCGACCGCACGTTCATCGACGGCGCCGTCAACGGGATGGCCTCGGCGGTCAGCGGCGTCGGCGAACGGCTCCGCGTGCTCCAACCGGGACTGATCCGCAACTACGCACTGGGTATCTCCCTCGGCACCGGCTTCGTTGCGCTGTGGTTCCTCCTTCGTCTGTGGGAGGTCGGATCATGATGTTGGCAGCCGAAACGACTCCGTTCGCCCTTCTTCCGGCCCTCATCCTGATCCCGATCATCACCGCGGTCATCCTTGCGCTGCTACCGGCCTCGCGGCATGACTATCTCAAGCTCGTCGCCCTCGGCGGATCATCCGTGGCCGGTGCCTTCGCCGTCTACGCCCTGGCTGCGTTCGACAAGGCTGATGGCGGGTTGCAGTTCGTCACTCGTTCGACCTGGGTTGCCGACCTCGGTCTCAGCTGGTTCCTCGGACTGGACGGCATCTCGCTGTTCTTGGTGGTGCTGACCGGCATCCTGTTCCCGATCGCCATTCTCGCCACCGAACCCCACCATGATCCCAAGCCCTACTACATATGGCTGATGATCCTGATGGCGGGTTCTTTCGGGGTCTTCATGGCGCTCGACCTGCTGCTGTTCTTCCTCTTCTTCGAGGTGGTGCTGGTCCCGATGTACTTCCTCATCGGAGGCTGGGGCCACGGACGGCGGATCTACGCGGCCCTCAAGTTCTTCATCTACACGATGGCCGGGTCGGCGCTGATGCTGGTGGGCATCGTGTCGCTGGCCTTCCTCACCGCCCGGAACACCGGGCAGCCCTTGACGTTCGACGTCACCGTGCTGGCCGAGGCTCAGGCGCTCAGCACAACGGCGCAGCGACTGATCTTCCTGTCGTTTGCCTTGGCCTTCGCCGTCAAGGTCCCACTCTTCCCTCTGCATACCTGGTTGCCCGATGCGCACACCGAGGCCCCGACCGCCGGTTCGGTGATCCTGGCCGGTGTGATGCTGAAGCTGGGGACCTACGGCTACATCCGGTTCGGGGTCTACCTGTTTCCCCAGGCTGCCCACGACTTGGCTCCCATCTTCCTCACGCTCGGGACCATCGGTATCGTCTACGGTGCTGTCGCTGCCACCGTGCAGAAGGATTTGAAACGGCTTGTCGCCTACTCATCTGTCGCTCACCTCGGCTTCATCATCTTGGGGGTCTTCTCTCTCACCACCCAGGGCATCCAGGGTGGTGTGCTCCAGATGGTCAATCACGGCATCTCGACCGGTGCGCTGTTCATCCTGGTCGGATGGATCTACGAGCGACGACACACCCGCCAGATCGCGGAGCTGGGCGGGTTGCAGAAGTCGGCCCCGGTCATGGCGGCCGCGTTCACCCTGGTCATGTTCTCCAGCATTGGTCTGCCCGGCCTGAACGGCTTCACCGGCGAGTTCCTGATTCTTCTCGGTGGATTCAACGGGGCCCGCTGGTGGACGGTTGTTGCCGTCAGCGGGGTGATCCTGGCGGCCCTGTACCTACTGTGGGCCTACCAGCGAGTCTTCCACGGCGAGGCAACGGGAGAGAACGCCGACATGCGCGACCTGCAATGGTCCGAAGGACTGGCCATTCTCCCGCTCCTGGTGCTGATCGTATTCATGGGCGTGTATCCCAAACCGGTGCTGGAGAGGATCGAGCCGGCCGTCGACGAGCTCCTGCTCCATGTAGCGGCCAATGTCGAGGGCTTCGAGGAGCCGGAGCCACAGGCACCGGCCCAGCCCGCAGGCGTGACCGAACTGACCGAAGCACTCGAGAAGGGCGAAGCCCACGCCGAGGATCACGGTGACGACGCAGATCACCAGGATGAGGGCGACCACAGCGAGACCGACGCGGTCGAGGGAGAGGGCTGATCGTGATGAACCTGCTCGCTCAGCTCGAACCGGCACCGGTCGTCGTTCCCGGCATCGAATGGTCGTATCTGTGGCCGCTCATCGTTCTCTCCATCGGAGCGGTGCTGCTGATCACGATCACCTCGCTTGTTCCGGCAACCAGAAGGCAGGGATTCCCCGCTGCTTTCACTGCGGCAACGGCAATCATCGCGTTCGCCTTCCTGCCTTGGATGTCGAACCGGCTGGATGACATCGGTGGACGTGTCCTGGTCGTCGATGGGGCCATGGCGGTGGATGGGTTCACTATCTTTGTCACCGGAGTCATCTGCATCGCCGTGCTCTTGGTCGCACTGCTGCTCGACGACTACCTGCGTCGAGAGGGTCTGGACGGGCCCGAGTGGTATGTGCTGATGCTGCTGTCGGCCAGCGGCGGGGTGCTGCTGGCCTCGGCCGAGGATCTGATCCTCACGTTCGTGGGCCTGGAGATCCTGTCCATCGCGGTCTATGTATTGGCCGCCCTGCACCTTCGACGCTCGGAGTCACAGGAGGCTGGATTCAAGTACTTCGTGCTGGGGGCTCTGTCTTCGGCCATCTTCCTCTACGGCATCGCCATGGTCTACGGGGCCACGGGCTCGACATCGCTGACAGGAATCAACGAGGCCATCATGTCGGTCAACGACGCTGGTCTCAGCCCGCTCCGGGAATCATCGATGATCCTTCTCGGTATGGCGTTGCTGCTCGTCGGCTTCGGTTTCAAGGTGTCGGCGGTTCCCTTCCATGTCTGGACCCCCGACGTGTACCAGGGAGCTCCCACCCCGGTTGTCGCCTTCATGGCCTCGGCGGTCAAGGTCGCCGGGTTCGCTGGCATGGTTCGAGTCTTCGTCGTCGGATTCGGTGATCTCGGTGACGATTGGCGGCCTCTGCTGGCGGCGATGGCCATCTTCACGTTGTTGGTGGGTGCGTTCCTGGCCGTGGTCCAGACCAACATCAAGCGGACCCTTGCCTACTCCTCGATCACTCATGCCGGCTTCCTGCTGGTCGGTGTCCACGCTGCCGGCAGCGACTCGGTCAGCACCTCGTTGCTCGGCAGCAAAGCTGTGCTGTTCTACATGATCAGCTACACGGTGATGATCGTGGGAACCTTCGGTGTCATCACCGTGGTAGGCGGCAGGGGTGACGGCAACCATACGCTGGATGCCTATCGGGGACTTTCTCGTCGCCAGCCTCTGCTGGCAGCTCTGATGGCCGTCCTGCTTCTGGCGCAAGCCGGTATTCCGTTCACCTCGGGTTTCTTCGCCAAGTTCCGGGTCATCGCCGCGGCAGCCGAGGGGGGACAGTACGGCCTGGCGGCCGCAGCCATGGTCGCGGCCGTCATCGCTGCATACCTCTACCTGAGGGTCATCGTTGCCATGTACCTGGCTGATGATGTACCCGTCACCGGGGCGGCGTCGGCTGATCATGCTGACGATGATCATGCTGGCGGCGATGTCGCGGTCCCGGCAGCGGGAGCCGCAACCGGCTCCGAGATTCGCGTCCCGCCGTCGGTCTTGGTTGCCCTGGTGTTGGCCGTTGCCGCCACGCTCGTACTCGGCATCGTGCCGGGCGTGATCGATGGCGCCCTCAGTGATGGGGCAACAGCACTGTCGTTGCTCAGACCCTGACCCAGTTTTTTCTTGAGTCGTCCCGGATCGCGTCCGATGAAGCGATCATGCCCCCAGTGAAGACTCACACCCTCGTACTCGGCATTGCCGATGCCATGGCTGCCGCCCATCTTCGGCGTCAGATCTCCGACCATCCCCGTTTCGACCTCGTGGGCACCGCTGACAACGCAGTCAAGACGCTGTATCTGGTCGAGGACACCAAGCCTGCGGTCGTGCTGATGGCCGATGACTCGCCGGGTCTGCGTGGCCGCGATGTACTGGCCGACATCGCGGCGGTGTCCCGGGACACGTTGGTCATCATCACCACCCCGGGTGATCCAGATGCACTTCGAGGCAAGCCGGGTGTGGCCGAATCCGTGCACTGCAATGACATCGATGCCATCCACTTCGCGCTCGACAACCTCGCCGACTTTCTCGATCATCCCCCAACTCGACAAGGGCCGAACCGCCGCCACTTCGACGATCGTCGGATCGCTCAGGACTGGAGCAAGGTGTTCGCCGAGCGACGGCTCGTGGCCCGCCGATCCTGAGGCTCCGATCCTGGTGTCGGTCCAGAGGCGGAACCGGGCCGGTGCCGAGGTTGGCGAGCTGGGATGGGGTTCAACCCCCCGACGCCGCAGAGTCGCCCTCGGCGTCGGCAACGAGGTCGTCGTCTGGGTCGTCCAACCAGCCGTCGGGTAGGGCAACGGTCTGCGGTCCGCGCGTGTGGCCTCGGGCCACTCTCCGGTTTTCTTCGGGCAACGTGACATCGGGGAGTCTGCCGAGCAGCTCGGCCAACTCGTCGATGCTGCTGATCTGCCCCAGGGGACCTCTCAGGCCACTCCCGACCGGGTAGCCCTTGAGATACCACGCAGTGTGCTTGCGGAACTCCCGGATGCCTTTGCGATCTCCGAACCAGTCCACCAACTCGGTTGCGTGTTGCACCATGACGGGAACAACATCGGCGACCGTCGGCGGCTCGGGTACGGGTTCACCGTCGAGTGCTGCGGCGAGCTGGCCGAACAACCAGGGCCGGCCCAGGCAGCCTCGTCCGATCACCACGCCGTCGCATCCGGTCTGACCCATCATGTCCAGCGCATCCTGGGCCTCCCAGATGTCACCGTTGCCGAGCACGGGGATGGTGGTGACCGCCTCTTTCAAGCGGGCG
>CALACD010000323.1 GCA_937890445.1 uncultured Acidimicrobiia bacterium
ACCTCCCCACCCGAATTGCGTACCGAGGCCACACTCGGGGTCGGATTCGCGAACAAGAACGACAGACGTAGCCTTGGATCGATGATGGCGATGCACATGATGTGGCCCCGAGACAAGGACGCGTACAAGGACGCCAAGATCGAGAAAGAGGCCGCGGCTCGGGTTTGGCGCTTCGCCAAGCCCTACCGAGGGATGGTGGTGGGGTTCCTGGTGACGGTCGTCATCGAGGCGCTGTTGGGACTGGTGCCACCGCTGCTGTTCGGTCGCATCATCGACGATGTCATCCCCAACCAGGACAAAGGGCTGCTCGCCGTCTTCGCTGCACTCATCGTCGGGGCATCGCTCCTGGGTGGCGTGGTGTCGCTGTTCGAACGCTACTGGTCGTCGCGCATCGGTGAAGGCGTCATCTACGATTTGCGCACGGCACTGTTCGATCATGTGCAACGACTTCCGATCGCCTTCTTCACTCGGACCCAGACCGGGACGCTCACCAATCGGTTGAACAACGACGTGATCGGTGCCCAACGGGCCCTCACGACCACGCTCGGCACGGTCGTTTCCAATGTGATCACGCTGGTCACCACGCTCATCGCCATGTTGGTCATCGAATGGCGCCTGACCGTGCTGGCGCTGATCCTGACGCCGTTCTTCGTTGCCCCGTACCAGAAGATCGGACGCATCCAGCAGGGCATCACCCGAGACGGCATGAATCTGAACGCCGCCATGAACGTCACCATGACCGAACGCTTCAACGTGTCCGGAGCGCTCCTGGCCAAGTTGTTCGGACGGCAGGCCGACGAAGTCGAGCTGTTCCGATCCCGGGCCGAGGAGGTACGCGACATCGGCGTGCGGTCCGCCATGTTCACCCGTGGTTTCATGATCGCCCTCGGACTCCTGGGGTCCATCGGCACGGCACTCGTCTACGGGCTCGGCGGACTCTTCGCCATCAACGGTGATTTCCAGCCCGGGCAACTGGCAGTCATGGGCTTGCTCGTGGGACGGATCTATCAGCCGCTGACCGGGCTCACCAACGCCCGCATCGATGTCCTGACCGCTCTGGTCAGCTTCGATCGGGTCTTCGAGGTGCTCGACGCCGAGATTCCTCTGGCCGACAAGCCCGGTGCCGTCGAGTTGGTGGATCCCGAGGGGCGCATCGAGTTCGACCAGGTGATGTTCCGCTACCCGCTGTCGACCGAGACGATCGTGCCTTCGCTCGAGACGCCGAGTTCGACGATCTCGGACGAGAACGAGGACCCCACGATCCAGGAGCTGACCTTCACCATCGAACCGGGCCAGTTGGTGGCCCTGGTCGGCCCTTCGGGAGCAGGCAAGACCACGATCACCAACCTGGTGCCTCGTCTGTACGACGTGACCGAGGGAGCGATCCGTGTCGACGGTGTCGACGTGCGGGACTACCAGCAGGAGTCGTTGCGGCGAGCGATCGGTGTCGTGGTCCAGGATCCCCATCTCTTCCACGAGTCGATCGCCGACAATCTTCGCTACGCCAAGCCCGACGCAACCGATGCCGAGATGGAAGAGGCATGTCGCTCGGCGCAGATCCACGACACCATTGCCCGACTGCCGGGCGGGTACGACACGGTGGTGGGCGAACGCGGGTATCGCTTCTCCGGTGGTGAGAAGCAGCGGTTGTCGATCGCCCGGATGTTGTTGAAGGATCCGGCGGTCGTGATTCTCGATGAAGCGACCAGCCACCTGGACTCCGAGAACGAGGCCTTGGTGCAGGAGGCCCTGGCCAAGGCGTTGGCCGGTCGGACAGCCATCGTGATCGCTCATCGTCTGTCCACGATCACCCAGGCCGATCAGATCCTGGTCCTCGATCGCGGCAACCTGGTCCAGCACGGCAGCCACGATCACCTCCTGGGCGAGGGCGGCCTCTACGCCGACCTCTATCACCGCCTCATGCGAGACGAATAGGGCAGCGGTCGGTCACGCGTTCTTGACCAGCAAGCCTCCATCGACCGGCATGATGACGCCGGTCATGTACTGCGAGGCCGGCAGACAGAAATTGAGCGTGCCATGCGCCACCTCCTCGGGCTGACCGAAACGGCCCAGGGCGGTGCGGCGTTTGGCGAAGACGACACGATCGTTCTCGGGAATGTCCTCGGTGAGTCCCGTGACGATGGGACCGGGACAGATGCAGTTGACGGTGATGCCTTCGCGCCCCAGATCGACGGCCAGACCCTTGGTGAGGCCGATGACGCCGTGCTTGGCCGCCACGTACGGGCTGTTGAACTTGGTGGCACCCCACCCCTCGGTCGAGGCGATGTTGACGATTCGTGGACAGTCGGATCGACGTAGGTGAGGGAGTGCGGCCCGAACGGTGTGGGTGTGGGCGGTCAGGAGCACATCGATCGACGTCGCCCAGTTGTCGGGATAGTCGGGACTGTCGATCGGGGTGAACAATGCGATGCCGGCGTTGTTGATGACCATGTCGAGGCGGCCGAACTCGGCGACCACCTCCTCGATGATCACGGCCGCCCGTCCGGCATCGGTGACGTCGAAGGTCCAGCCCTTCGCCGAGTTGCCGGCCTCGGTGATCTCGTCGACGACTCGCTGCACCCCGTCCGCTCCCAGATCCGTGACGGCGACGTGGGCGCCCTCATCGGAGAACAGATGGGCCGTGGCCCGGCCCATGCCCGACGCAGCGCCGGTGATGAGGGCCACCTTTCCTTCGATCGATCGATCCAGTTTGCTCAGTCGTGCCATGCCATCGAGCCTGGCAGAAACGACGACGACTGGCGACTCGAACCGGGGGCGATGATCATGGCGCGATGACCAGCGAACTCCCCGATCTGTCGGCCTGCGAGCAGCGTGCGTTGCTCGCGTCTTCCCGGGTCTCGGCCCGAGAGCTCCTCGAAGCGCATCTCGATCGGGTCGAGCGGGTGAACCCGACGCTCAACGCCGTCGTGGCCCTCGACCCGTCGGTCGCTGTGCAGCGAGCGGCTGCCGTCGACGATGCGCGGGCCAAGGGGCAACCGTTGGGGCCCTTGGCCGGTCTCGTGACCGCCCACAAGGACTTGGCCGAGACCGCCGATTTCCCGACCACGTTCGGCTCGCCGGTGTTCGCCGACAACCGACCGACGTCGGACAACCTCTTGGTCGCACGAGTGAAGGCCGCAGGGGCGGCGGCGATCGGGAAGACGAACACACCCGAGTTCGGCCGAGGCAGCCATACCTTCAATCCGGTCTATGGCACGACGCTCAATCCCTACGATCCGACACGGACCTGTGGTGGTTCCTCTGGCGGGGCCGCAGTGGCGTTGCGGACGGGCATGGTGGCGATCGCCGATGGCAGTGACATGGGCGGTTCGCTCCGAAATCCGGCCGGCTGGAACAACATCGTCGGCCTTCGTGCGTCACCGGGTGTCGTGCCCTCGGTTGCGCCCGGTCCTCCCTGGCCTCGCCTCGGAACCGAGGGACCCATGGGCCGTACCGTCGACGACCTGGTGCTTCTGCTACGTGTGATCTCCGCACAGACCGACGCTGATCCGCTGTCCCGGGGGATGGACTTGCCGACGGTGTTGAAGCCGATGGACCGCCCCCTGCGTGTGGCGTTCAGTCGCAACTTCGGAAACCTGCCGGTCGAGCCCGACGTTCTGGCCGTGCTCGACCGAGTGCCGGCGATGATCGAGGGCCTCGGCTGGGAGGTCGTGGAGGCAGCACCCGACTTCTCCGGGGCGCACGAGGTCTTCGCCACCTTGCGGGGTTGGCTCAACGCGACGGGCATGGCCGCCCGGCTCGGACCGAAGCTGACCGAGCTCAAACAGACCATTCAGGACGAGGCTGCGACCGGTGGCCGGGTGACGGCCCAAGAAGTTGCCGACAGCCTGGACCACCTGCGGGTGCTGTGGTTGCGAGCGCACCGCTTCTTCGCCGACTTCGACCTGCTCATCGGTCCGGTCAGTCAAGTGTCACCCTTTCCCGTCGACATCGAGTACCCGCGTGTCGTGGCGGGTCAGACGATGACCAGCTACATCGAGTGGATGATGTCGTGCTGCTACATCACGGTTCTCGGCAGTCCTGCCCTGTCCTTGCCGGCCGGCTTCACCGATGCCGGGCTGCCGGTCGGGATGCAGCTCGTCGGCGGGCCCTGGCAGGATCTCACGGTCCTCCGTGCAGCCAAGACGATCGAGACTGCCACCGGGCACGGTCTGGTCCGGCCCGCGCTGCTCGAATGATCAGGTTGCCGAGGCCGAGTCCTCCGGGTGAGGTCGTCGTCGACCTTGTCTCCGATCAGTAGTTCTTCGGTGGTGCGACAGCTGGTGTACGTCCAACCGCGCTCGGTCCGATGGCCGTTGGGGCATGATGGCGAGGTGGACGTGCATCTGATCGACGGAACCTACGAACTCTTTCGCCAATTCTTCGGACGACCCGGACATCTGAACGGGGCCGGTGAGGAGGTCGGTGCCGTCCGAGGGGTGCTACGAAGCGTGTTGTCGATGATCGAGGAGGGCGTCACCCACGTGGGCGTCGCAACCGATCATGTCGTCGAGTCGTTCCGCAACGATCTGTACGACGGCTACAAGACCGGTGAAGGCATGGATCCGTTGATCCTCGGTCAGTTCGGCCTGTTGGAGGAGGGTTTGCGGGCGCTCGGCGTCCAGGTGTTCGCCATGGTCGAGTACGAAGCCGACGATGCTCTGGCAGCCGCAGCCAAGGTTGCGGCTGCCGACAGTCGGGTCGATCGGGTGCTGATCTGTACGCCGGACAAGGACCTTGCGCAATCGGTGGTGGCCGGTCGGGTGCTGCAGTTCGACCGGCGCAAGCAGAAGATGTTCGATGTCGACGATGTCATCGAGAAGTTCGGAGTCCGGCCTGAGTCGATTCCCGATTGGCTCGGCCTGGTCGGGGACACCGCGGATGGCTTTCCCGGACTGCCGGGCTGGGGAGCGAAGTCGGCCGCCGCAGTGTTGTTCCGCTACGGGCACATCGAAGACATCCCGACTGCCGCCGGACAATGGGACATCACGGTGCGAGGCGGAGCCAAGTTGGCCAAGACCCTGGCCGACCATCGCGACGAAGCGCTGCTGTTCCGCACGCTTGCGACGCTGGCGTTGGACGCGCCGACCGTCGATTCGGTCGACGATCTCCGCTGGACGGGGCCGACCGATCAGTTGGACGGGATCGCCGAACGGGTCGACGCCCGCGATCTGGTAGCCAAGGCGAACACATTGGCGGTCGGTCGATGATCCGCCCCTTCGCTGCCGGGGACGAAGCCGCTCTCCTCGCGCTCAACGAGTCGAACGTGCCCGAGGTCGGCCCGATGTCTGCCGACAAACTGGCGCTGTTCGCAAGAATCTCGCCGTTCTTCGAAGTGGTCGAGATCGATGACCAGGTCGTGGGAATGCTGATCGGCCTGACCGAGCAACAGACCGAGTACTCGTCGCCCAACTACCAGTGGTTCAGCCGGCGCCACCAACGTTTCGCCTACGTGGATCGCATTGCACTGGCTCCTTCGACACGGGGTCAGGGATGGGGCCCCGAGCTGTATCGCCGATTCGAAGGCTGGGCCCATGACAACGACAAGCCGTTCCTCTGCGCTGAGGTCAACACCGTTCCTGCCAACCCACGCTCGATGAGGTTCCACGAACTCTTCGGTTTCGCCGATGTCGGCCGCTGCCGACCCTACGGCCCGGACGAGGAAGTGGCCATGGTGGAGAAGGTGGTTCCGCCACGTTCCACGCTGGGTCGGAGTGACGCTGGGTCGGAGTGACGCTGGGTCGCGTGCGTCCGTGCGTTGCTAGTCCTCGATGCTGCTGCGAAGTCGCTGCCGCAGGCTCGGACGATTGCCGGCCTGGTCTTCGCTCTCACCGATCGACTGTGGGCGACGCTTCGGCGGTCGCGCTTCGCTCGACGAATCGGCGAGGGGGCTGTGGGTGACGACCCACACGGCGAGCAGCGTGGTCAACGGCACGGACGCGACCAGGCCGATCGAGCCGACGAGCGTGCGTACCAGTTCGGTGGCGACGATCTCGCTGTTCAACACATCGACGACGGGGAGGTCGCCGATCACGAACAGCATCAGCAGAGGCAGCGACGCTCCGGCGTAGGCGAGGAAGAGCGTGTTGACGGTCGAGGCGACGTGGTCCCGACCGACGCGCATTGCCGACTCGAACAGCGCTCGGCGCGACCTGCGCTGGTTGGCACCTCGGAGCTCGAAGACGACCGAGGCCTGCGTCACCGTCATGTCATCCAACGCACCGAGGGCGCCGATCACGAGTCCGGCCAACAACAGCCCGCCCAGGTCGATGCTCTCCGAGGCCGAGCGTATGAAGAACGACTCTTCGCTGGCGAAGCCGCTGAAACGAGCCAGGTTGATGAACAACGACCCGAGGGCAACCGTGACCGACAACGAAGCCAGGGTGCCGAGCACAGCCACCGATGTCATGGGGGCGAAGCCATGAGAAAGATAGAGGGCGGCGAAACTGATCGCTCCTGCAGTGAGGCAGGCGATCAGCAGTGGGGACTGGGCGTTCAGCAGCGCCGGCATGGTGAAGAGGCCGAGGACCGCGATGCTCGCAGCCAGACCCAGAAGCGCCCGCAGACCGCGGAGGCCGCCGAGCAACATCACGGTCAGACCGAACGCTGCGGCCAGAACCCAGAGCATTGCCTTTCGGTCTCGGTCGACGAACACGTAGCGGAAGGGAGCGAGATCCTCCTCGATGCGATCGACGACGATGGCGTCACCGACGCCGAAGCGGCCGGCTTCGCCGTAGACGGGCGGCAGCTCGAAGAGCTGGTTGCGATCCTCGCCGGCGGTGATCTCGATGCGTATCACCGCACACTCGGTGTCGGGTCCAGCGGATGCTTCGGGAGGGCAAGGGTTGATCGAGCGGACGATGGCAGGGCTGGTTGCGCCGCCCAGATCGAGGTTGATGTCGGGACGACTGGGCCAGTTCAGGGCGATCAATCCGGCCAACACGACGAACAGCGCCAAGGACGCCGCGTTGATCAGGCGGGCAGTTCGTTCGGGAATCTCGATCGTGTCGTGCCCGTGTCCGTGGCCCATCTCGGCACGAAGAATAGCTGGCGTTCGACGTGCCCGGGGTAGGAGACCGCGGAGATTACTCGGGTCACTCGTCGGGGATCTTCTTTGCCCTGCTGGGAGCGACTCGGGGAGGCTCGTTCGGCTGCTTGGGATAGACGGGTGGCCACGGAGCATCCATCAGACCCGCGGCCATGTCGGAGGCCGACATGGCCAGCAGCGGGGTCAGATCCTGCGGCTTGTCGTTGATGGCAGCCCAGGGGTCCCCGTCTTTCTCCAGTCGGTCCGGAACCGTTGCCATGGTCAGCTCGTCGGGTGACACGTCGTCCACTTCCTCCCAGAACACCGGCGTCGATACCTGGGCCCCGACGCGAGCCCGCACCGACCATGCGCCGAACACCGTCTTGTGGGGAGCGTTCTGGTTGAAGTCGATGAACACCCGTGTGCCTCGCTCCTCCTTCCACCACGCTGCGGTGAGCTCGGCGGGAAAGCGTCGCTCGAGTTCGCGTGCCAGCGCGACCGCTGCAGCCCGCACCTGGTAACCGTCCCACCGCGGCTGCAGTCGGACGTAGATGTGAAGACCTCGGCTGCCCGTGGTCTTCACGTAGGCGGCGATGCCGAGTTCGTCCAACAAGGACTTCACTCGCCGAGCTGCGGCCCGAATGTCGTCGAAATCCACGCCCGGCGACGGGTCCAGATCGATACGGAGCTCGTCGGTCGCCTCGGGGTTCGCCGCCAGGTAGGGCCAGGGGTGAAAGCCGAGACACCCGAGATTGGCGGCCCAGGCGATGTGGGCGATGTCGGACGCGACCATCGCGTTCGACGTCGTCCCGTTCGGGGTGCTGACGATGGTCGTCTCCAGCCAATCGGGAGCAGACGCCGGGACCCGTTTCTGGAAGAACGACTTCCCCGACGCTCCGTCGGGGAACCGTTGCATCAGAGTCGGTCGGCCGCCCATGGTTCGAAGCAGGGGTTCGGCCACGGCCACGTAGTAGTGGATCAGATCGAGCTTGGTCTCACCTCGCCGGGTGAAGAACACCTTGTCGGGATTCGAGACGGTGACGGGGCGGCCGTCCAACTGGAGCGTGATCGACTCTGCCACCCGGCAACCGTAGACCACTGATCAGGCTGCTGCGGTCACGCTTCCTCCCACCAGACCGGGAACTCGTGGGCACAGCGCGGACACTGGTAGTCGACTCGATAGACGGCACCGTCGTACAAGGCTGCGATCGGAACCTGGATCGATCCCAGGCTGTCGCACCGGGGACAGGCCGGTGTGTGAAAGGTCAGGGAGTGGACCAAGCCGACCATTTCGCGTTCGGCCTCGTCGCCGGGAACGGTGTTGGCAGCTTCTCGCAGGAGGTTGCGCACAGAGTCGACCGCGTACCGGAACTGTGCCGGTTGTGTTTCGGCCAACCACCTCAGGTCGAAGGTGGGGTCGCTCTTGGTCAACATCGTTCGTCCTCGGTCTGGTCGGAGCCATTGGTACGGCGGTCCCGTTTGCTGAGAACGTTGTCGACCGATCGGGTGAGATCGTGGAGGCAAATGATTCGTTGACCCAGCTGGGGTGGGTAGGCCTGCCCATCGAGATCGAGCCGATCGGAAGTTGTCGAACGGCATGTGGCCACGATCAACTCTCCTCCCACCACACCGGGTACTCGTGGTCGCATCGTGGGCATTGGTAGTCGACGCGGTAGACGGCGCCGTCGTGCATCGCCGCAATCGGGATCTGTGTCGCTCCGAGATCGTTGCACTTCGGACAGTTCGACGTCTGGAACAGGAGAACGTGGAGCAAGCCCATGATCTCCTCCCTCAGCTCGTCGTGGCTACGATCCTTGTCGGGGTGGGACAGGAGTCGGCGCATGGCGTCGATGACCGCGTGCTGGTCCTGCGGAGAATGAGAGTCGGCCAGCCAACTCAGGTCGAAGGTGGGGTCGGTTGTGGTTGGCAAGGCGTTTCCTCCGTCGTATCCGACGCCATCTGTCTGGCGTCCTGTGGGGCTCGAAGGTTTTGTCGACCGATCGGTCGATCGGGCCAAGCAGAATGAGCAGGGGACCCACGCCGGCTGGGCGATCCTGCCCAGCCCGCGATACCCCACGAGGCCGAACCTCAGGGGAGGGTCAAGAATTGTTGTTCGTCACGTCAGAGGAGGATCGAACACCACGCGCAGGTCGGTCGGTGACGGCTCATCGAGTTGATCGAATGCACACTCGATGGGGAGCTTGTCGTATCGCCACCGAAGGACCTTGGTCACCTCCCGAAATCGACCGTTGAGCGTCGACCCGTACTTGACTTCCACGACTCGTTCGATCCGAAGGGGGACCCACGAATGGTCCTTGGCGCCGCTCCACCGGTTGGGTGCGCCCGGCATGCGACCCTGCTCATGGGACTCCGCCTGGCCCCAACTCCTCCAGGGATGGGCACTCGAGGCGTCGTGGGTGAGGGGTTCGAGTTCGTCGACGAGACGGGTTCGTTCCTCGGCCGTGAAACTGGCCGCTACCCCTACATGCTGCAACGCTCCCTGCTCGTCGTGAAGTCCCAGCAGCAAGCTTCCGACACCTCGAGCATCCTTGTGCCACCGGAAACCGGCAACGACGGCATCAGCGGTCCGGACGTGCTTGATCTTGAGCTGTGTGCGTTTGTTCTCCTGATACGGATCGGCAGTCGGTTTGGCGATCAGACCGTCCAGTCCGGCGCCCTCGAAAGCGACGAACCATTCGGCCGCCACGACCCGATCCGACGTTGTCGGGGTCAGGTGCACGGGAGGAGCGCTGTTGGTCATGACGGACTCGAGCGTGGCTCGGCGTTGACCGAAGGGCAAAGGGCGCAGATCGTCGTTCCCGAGGGCCAGCAGATCGAAGGCCACGAACTGCGCTGGCGTACGCTCCGAAAGCATCTGTACCCGGCTCTCGGCCGGGTGGATGCGTTGCTGAAGGGCGTCGAAGTCCAGATGGTTGTCGGTGGCGACGATGATCTCGCCGTCGACCACGCAATGCTCGGGCAACATGGCTCGAAGCGGTTCGAGCAGTTCCGGGAAGTAACGAGTGAGGGGGCGTTCGTTGCGGGAACCGAGGACGATGTCGTGGCCATCTCGGAACACGATGCATCGGAATCCGTCCCATTTCGGTTCGAACAGCACATCGTCCCGATCGGGAAGGCCGGCGACTGCCTTGGCCAGCATCGGCTTGATCGGAGGGACGACGGGAAGGGCCACGTCGACAGTCTGCCCGATCGGTGCTCGACCATCGGGTCAGAGCTGTTCGAGGCCGTGCCACTTGGGCTCGGGAACCGGAGCATGCCGACGTAGCTGGTCGAGCAGCTGGCCCGGGTCGGTGTCGACGGCCAGCAGGTCTCGGTTCGTCTGCTTGAGCACCTCGTCGGCGACGCAGCGATCGAAGAAGTCGAGCAGCGCATCGAAGAATCCATCGATGTTGAGCAGCCCCACCGGCTTGCGGTGGATGCCGATCTGGGCCCAGGTCAACACTTCGGCCAACTCCTCCAGGGTTCCGAATCCTCCGGGGAGGGCGATGAAGGCATCCGAACGGCGGATCATCTCGGCCTTGCGCTCGTGCATGGAACCGACTTCGATCAGCTCGGAGATGGCGGTGTGGCCAACTTCGATCGGGAACAGTCCGGTCGGGATGACCCCGGTGACCCGCCCACCCGATTCCATCACCGAGTCAGCGAGAATCCCCATGAGACCGACCGCACCACCGCCGTAGATCAGCTCGATTCCTTCGCGGGCCAGGAGACGGCCGAGGCTGCTGGTGACGGCCGACAGATTCGGGTTCGAACCCGTCGAGGACGCGCAGTACACACACAGGCTGGCGATGGTCGTGGACTGGATCTCGGTCATGGGCCGACTGTAGGCAACGCGGGCGGGACGACTCGTGGAAGTCAGGGATTGGCGCCGGCCCGCTATTCTTCGCTCCCGTGACCGATCATCCTCTTTCCGAACGTCTCGACGATCTGCGCGCACGCAAGGAGGAGGCGCTCCACGCCGGATCGGAACGTTCCATTGCCCGCCAGCACGAGAAGGGGAAGATGCTGGCCCGGGAACGCCTCGACTACCTGTTGGACGAGGGATCCTTCAACGAGATCGACATGCTGGCTCGGTCTCGGTCCCCCGAAGCGACCGAACGGCCCTACACCGACGGCGTGGTCACGGGTTGGGGAACCGTGGACGGCCGGAAGGTCTTCGTGTTCAGTCAGGACTTCACGATCATGGGTGGGTCCCTGGGCGAGGTCTTTGCCGAGAAGATCCAGAAGGTGATGGATCTGGCGCTGTCGGTCGGTGCTCCCTTCATTGGTCTCAACGATGGTGCCGGGGCCCGAATCCCCGAGGGTGTGGTCAGCCTCGATGGGTACGGCGGCATCTTCTACCGAAACGTGCAGGCCTCGGGTGTCATTCCGCAGATCAGCGTGATCATGGGGCCGTGTGCTGGTGGCGCTGTCTACAGCCCCGCGATGACGGACTTCATCTTCATGGTTCGCGAGACATCCCACATGTTCATCACCGGTCCCGATGTGGTCAAGACGGTGACGGGCGAGGAGGTCACGCTGGAAGAGTTGGGTGGGGCCGGCAGCCACTCGTCGAAGTCGGGCGTCGCGAACTTCGTGGCCAACGACGAACACGCGGTGCTCGACGAGGTCAAGTATCTGCTCTCGTTCCTTCCGTCGAACAACCTCGACTCCCCACCCGTGCTCGAAACCGACGATCCTCACGACCGCATCGTGCACGAACTCGACAGCATCATGCCGGCCAGCCCGAACCAGCCGTATGACATGAAGAAGGTCATCACTGCGGTCAGCGACGACGGTGAGTTCATGGAGTATCACGCCAATTGGGCGGGAGCCATCGTCTGTGGCTTCGCTCGCCTCGGAGGGCGCCCGGTTGGCATCGTGGCCAACCAGCCCATGATCTTGGCCGGTGTCCTCGACATCGAGAGTTCCTCGAAGGCCGCCCGGTTCGTGCGTACCTGCGACGCATTCAACATCCCGCTCATCACCTTCGTCGATGTCCCCGGTTTCCTTCCAGGTGTCGACCAGGAGTACGGCGGCATCATTCGTCATGGAGCCAAGTTGCTCTACGCCTACTGCGAGGCAACGGTCCCCCGGATCCAGGTCATCACTCGCAAGGCCTACGGCGGCGCCTATGTGGTCATGGATTCCAAGTCCATCGGATCCGATCTGTCGTTTGCGTGGCCCACGGCCGAGTTGGCGGTCATGGGCCCCGAAGGCGCCACCGACATCGTGTACCGGAGAGAGATCCAGAGCGCGGCCGATCCGGTGACACGACGCACCGAATTGATCGACGAGTACAAGGAGCGGTTCGCCAATCCCTGGGTGGCCGCCGAACGCGGCTACATCGACGATGTCATCGAGCCATCGGAGACGAGGCGCAAGCTCATCGCCGGTCTCGACATGCTGCAGTCCAAGCGTGAGGATCTGCCGCAACGCAAGCACGGCAACGTGCCGCTCTAACGCCGGATCATCTACGCTTGGGACCGATGAACATCTCTCCTGTGCCAACCGATGAGGAGGCGGCTGCCATCGTGGCCGCCGTCGATGGGTTGTGGCCTCGTCCGGTCGTCGCCGATGGCGGTGGCCCCGGGCTCTCTCGATGGCGTTTCAGTGGCCGTTGGTGGAACAAGCCGAGCGCAGTGGGACGTCCTCGGCCCTGATCGAGGCGCGCCCGAGTCAGCGATCATGCTGATCTTTCCCTTTGTCCGTCGGGTTCGTGCCCGTCGGGTTCGTGTCAGTCGGGTTCGTGTCAGTCGGGTTCGTGTCAGTCGGTTGCGGCGGTAGCGACTTCGATGCGATCCTGGCGCCATTCTCGAGCCGAGATGAGCGCCTCCTCGGCTGAAGACATGATCTCGGCCGGCCCGAACGCATGGGCTGGATAGCAGGCAACACCGGCCCACAATGTCAAGCCCGACTGGATGCCCAGGAGTTGACGACGGATCCGCTCCACGGTCCAGATGGCACCGTTCTCGGGGGTGTCCTCGAGTAGGAGGCCGAAGTAGCCGTTGCGGAGCCGGCAGGCGGTGTCCGCCTCTCGCAGGGTGACCCGGATGCTCTCGGCAACCGCCTCGGCGTCGGCGTCGACCGGATCGCCGTGCGGTAGGCCTTCGACAACCTCCAACAAGACGACGGCCACCGGCCGCAGATGTCGTCGAGCGGCTGCGATTCTCGATTCGAGGGCGACATTGAAGAACGATTCGCTGAACAGCCCGGTCGAGGGATCGGTGAGCGTGTCGACGCCGGCCTCGAAATCGTCGTCGTCGTAGTCGCTCAGGAGGTGCTCGTTGCTCTCCTGCACCTCGGCTCGCACGGCCCGCAACTCGTCCTCGACCAATCGTTGCACCGCTGCCTGCTCGGTCAACTGCTGTGCCAGGCGAATTCCGGCGACTCCGGCCGCCAGGGCCAGAAGTCCGGCCACGGCCCCGAAGATGGGAACGTCGAACAGGAACGCGACGAACCCGGCTGCCAGCCCAAGGATGCCGGTCATCAGACCCGGTAGCGCAATTCTTCCACTCATTGGTGACTCCATCGGCGGCAGGCGACCCAAAGTGAAGGATATCGACTGCCTTGTTGCTCGTTGGTCTTCGTTCCTGTGTGCCAGGAGTCTTCCAGATGCGACCGGCGAGCGCTTGGACGCTGCCCGCTCAGACGACGACTGCCTGGCCGTCTCGGAACGCAACGGCCAGGTCGGCGAGTTCATCGATGATCTTGCCGATGTCGAAATCCTTCGGTGTGAACACGGCGGCGGCGCCGCCGTCCAGCAATCGTTGCCGGTCATCCTCGGGAATGATGCCTCCGACGACGACCGGAGCTTGGACCCCCTCGCGTCGCAGACACGCAATCGTTTCGGGAACCAGGTCGAGATGGCTTCCCGAGAGTATGGAAAGGCCAACGGCATCGACGTCTTCGTCGCGGGCGGTGGCGGCGATCTGTTCCGGAGTGGAGCGAATGCCTTGGTAGATGACCTCCATGCCGGCATCGCGGGCGGCAACCGCAATCTGCTCTGCGCCGTTGGAATGGCCGTCGAGGCCAGGCTTTGCCACCAGGAAGCGAGGTGGTCCTTCGGTCAGCAGCTTGAGCCGTTCGGCCGTGGCCCGAAGACGGTCCGATCCGCCTCCGGCACCAGCAGCGGCTGCTACTCCGGTGGGCGCTCGGTATTCACCGAACACCCCCCGTAGGACGTCGGCCCACTCACCCGTCGTGCCTCCGGCGTTGGCCAGGGCGATGGTGGCCTCCATGATGTTGTCGGTTGATGCAGCGGCCGATTCCAGTTGGCGGAGGGCCATAGCGACCGCCGACGAGTCGCGGCCGGCGCGCCAGCTCTGCACGTCCTCGATCATCTCGGCCTGAACCGAGGGATCGACCTTCAGGATGCTGTCTGCTCCACCCAACGGTGACTCGGCCGTCTCGACGAACTCGTTCACTCCGACGATGATCTGATCGCCCCGTTCGATTCGCCGGATCCGATCGGCGTGAGAGCGAACGAGTCGCCCCTTGAGCTCGTCGATGGCTTCGAAGGCCCCACCCAGGCCCAGGACATCGTCGAGTTCGACCATCGAAGCCTCCATCAGCTCCTCGGTCTTGGCCTCGATGACGTGGGATCCTGCGAAGATGTCGTCGTATTCGAGGAGATCGGATTCGAGGGCCAGTACTTGCTGAATACGCAGCGACCACTGCTGATCCCAGGGTCGAGGCAAACCGAGTGCCTCGTTCCACGCCGGGAGTTGCAGAGAGCGGGCCCGAGCGTCCTTCGACAACGTCACGCCCAGCATCTCGAGCACGATGCGCTGCACGTTGTTCTCGGGCTGGGCTTCGGTCAGGCCCAGGGAGTTCACCTGTACGCCGTAACGGAAGCGTCGTGCTTTGGGATCGTTGATGCCGTAACGCTCGGCCGTGATCCGATCCCAGAGCTGGGTGAAGGCCCGCATTTTGCAGGTTTCTTCGACGAATCGAATGCCGGCGTTGACGAAGAAGGACACCGAGGCGACGACATCGCTGAAGCGGTCGTCGTCGACCTGTCCGGACTCTCGTACCGCGTCCAGGACCCCGATGGCAGTGGCCAGCGAATAGGCGATCTCCTGCACCGGCGTGGCCCCGGCCTCCTGGAGGTGGTACGAGCACACATTCATCGGATTCCAGAGCGGAGCATGTTGGCTGCAGAACGCGAACATGTCGACGATCAACCGGCGGCTCGGAGCGGGAGGGAAGATGTAGGTGCCCCGACTCAGGTACTCCTTGACGATGTCGTTCTGCGTCGTCCCCCGAAGTCGGCTCGAGGCCACTCCCTGATCGGAAGCGTTGGCGACGTAGAGCCCCAGCAGCCACGCTGCGGTTGCGTTGATCGTCATCGAGGTGTTCATGTCCCCGACCGGGATGCCGTCGAGCAGGGTTGCCATGTGGCCCTTGTGCACGACGGGGACGCCCACCTTGCCCACCTCGCCCCGGGCCAGCAGGTGGTCGGGGTCGTACCCGGTCTGGGTCGGGAGATCGAACGCGATCGACAAACCGGTCTGGCCCTTGGACAGATTGGTTCGGTAGAGCTCGTTGGACGCTCGAGCCGTCGAATGGCCCGAATAGGTTCGCATCAGCCAGGGACGGTCACGGTTCGGAGAGGTCGTCTCGGGAGAAGTCACGCTTCATTGTCCCTGATCGAGATCGAACGGTCGAACGCCGAAGGGGTCCGCAGATTCAAGGCGGTCGCCAGAAGCTGTCCGTACCGAGCGCGAGGTATCGCCTCGACGCCGAGCGACGCCAGATGGGGCGTCTGCCATTGGACGTCGATCAGCCGTCCCGGCTCGAGGCCAACCAGTTCGACGAGATGCATGAGGGCCACCTTGGAAGCATCGGTTCTGCGGTGGAACATGGACTCCCCGGCGAAGAGTCCGCCGATTGCCAACCCGTACAATCCGCCGGCAAGCCCGTCGTCGTCCCACACCTCGATGCTGTGGGCATACCCGGCCAGGTGAAGTCGGGTGTAGGCATCGACGATGTTTCGATCGATCCAACCATGTGGCCGGGAGGGATCCCCGCAGGCTCGAATGACGTGGCCGAATGCCTGGTCGCAGGTTGTCACGTAGCGGCGAGCCGAACGGCGCAGAGAACGGCTGACCACGAGGTTGCCGGGGTCGAGTACGCCCCGTGGGTCGGGTGAGAACCATCCGATGCGCCGCCGACCGATCGGCATCGGGAAGTAGCCGCTCTCGTAGGCATCCAACAAGGTGTCGACAGCGAGATCAGCGCCGACGGCAATCAGATCTTCGCCTGGAGGCAACTCGTCGAGTGATGGGAACATCCAGGGTGACGCCGAACGACCGAACGAGCGAGACACCGGTCCGACCGCTGAGGCGTGTTCCGTCAGCTCTCGGTGATCGTGACGGACTCGATGATCGCCGGCTCGCTGGGTGCATCCCCGGGAGCGGTGGGAATGGACTCGATGGCGGTGACGACGTCGAGGCCCTCGATGACCTGGCCGAACAGCGAGTACAGGGGTGGCAACGCAATGCCCTGGTCACCAGTGATCACGAAGAACTGACTTCCGTTCGTGTCGGGCCCGGAGTTCGCCATCGCCAGCGAGCCGACCTCGTAGTCGCCCTCCGCCGGCAATTCGTCGGCCACGGTGTAGCCCGGATTCCCGGTTCCCAGTGGATCGCCGACGGCGTCGCCGCCCTGGATGACGAAGCCGGGGATGATGCGGTGGAACGGAGCGTTCTCGTAGTAGTGATAGCGGGCCAGCACGACGAAGTTGTTCACGATCTCGGGTGCCCGTTCCGGGTCCAGTTGAACCACGATCGTTCCGAGGTTGGTCGTGATCTCCGCCTGGTAGTCGGCCGATGCATCGATGCACATGGGAGGGGCGGAGGAGAACTCGGTGATCCGCTCCGAGGTCCCGTCGGCGGCCGGACACTCGGTGTCCCCGCTGATCGAACCGCCCGGTTCGGGGGCCGAAACGGCCGATACCAGGACTTCCGTTGTCGACGGGGTTTCGTCGCCGGCAGAGGTGGTGGTGGTGATCAGATTGATGTCGGGCGGGGTGGTCGCAACCTGCTCGTCGCCGCCCGAGCGCGACAGCAGGAAGGGGCCACCCAGGACCAGTGCGGCGACGACACCGATGAGGAGGCCGCGTTGTTTGAACGACTCCTTCTGAGCGATCTGTCGCTCCTGGCTGATCTTCGCTTCGCGGTTCGCCCGCTGTCGTTCCCTTT
>CALACD010000324.1 GCA_937890445.1 uncultured Acidimicrobiia bacterium
CCCCAGATCGTTGACCACGACCTTCGCCCCTTCACGGGCGAACAGCAATGCGTGCTCCCGGCCGACGCCGCGCCCGGCCCCGGTCACGATGATGACTCGTCCATCCAATGCTCCCATCCACGTTTGCTAACAGAGTCCGGTGACACGGTCGAGTCGATCCGGAGGAGCCGGACGAAAGATCGGAGAAATCTTCACGTTGCTGCATCCAGTTTCGGGCCCCGAACGTAATGAGCACTAAATCAACTCGCAGCCCTCGCTGTCGAGCGAGCTTCCAGAAAACAGATGATCCAAAGGGACGAACTGATGAGCTATTCCGCAAAGAAATTCGCCGCCGTACTCCTGGCCCTCTCGCTGGGCGCAGCAGCCTGCTCCAGTGACGATCCGGTCGCGGAGGAATCCGTCGAGGCAACCACCGACGAAACCACCACCGACGACGCCGCGGCCGAGGACGAAATGGCTGATGACGCCGCTCCCGGCACCATCGTCGACGTCGCCACCGAAGCCGGCAGCTTCACCACCCTGCTGGCCGCCGCCGACGCCGCCGGCCTGGTCGACACCCTCAACGGCGAAGGACCCCTCACCGTCTTCGCACCCACCGACGACGCCTTCGCTGCCGCCCTCGAGAGCCTCGGCCTCACCGCCGAAGAACTCCTGGCCGACACCGACACGCTGACCGCCATCCTCACCTACCACGTCATCGCCGGTGAAGTCCTCAGCACCGACCTCACCGACGGCATGACCGCCGCAACCGTCAACGGAGCCGACATCACCGTCGACCTCAGCGACGGCGTCAAGATCAACGAGGCAACCGTCGTCACCGCCGACATCATGGCCAGCAACGGCGTCATCCACGTCATCGACTCCGTCCTCCTCCCCCCGAGCGATGACGCGATGGAAGACGAGGACGCGATGGCTGATGACGCCGCTCCCGGCACCATCGTCGACGTCGCCACCGAAGCCGGCAGCTTCACCACCCTGCTGGCCGCCGCCGACGCCGCCGGCCTGGTCGACACCCTCAACGGCGAAGGACCCCTCACCGTCTTCGCACCCACCGACGACGCCTTCGCTGCCGCCCTCGAGAGCCTCGGCCTCACCGCCGAAGAACTCCTGGCCGACACCGACACGCTGACCGCCATCCTCACCTACCACGTCATCGCCGGTGAAGTCCTCAGCACCGACCTCACCGACGGCATGACCGCCGCAACCGTCAACGGAGCCGACATCACCGTCGACCTCAGCGACGGCGTCAAGATCAACGAGGCAACCGTCGTCACCGCCGACATCATGGCCAGCAACGGCGTCATCCACGTCATCGACTCCGTCCTCCTCCCCCCGAGCTGATACCCCCGGGGGAGCTCCCCCTCTCCCCGCTCGGGCACCCGCCGGGCAATGGCCGGCGGGTGTTTGCGTTTTCGACGAACCTCGTTCACCTTTCTCGCCCCGGTACTGCGTGGCAAGCTGTGGAGCACAAGTCCCGTATCCGGAGCCCCGGACCCCTACGAGGAGAACCGCCAATGTTGAGTGCCAGCCAGCTCGCGGACTTCGAACGCGACGGATTTTTGGTCTTGAAGGGCCAACTCCCTGATCAGGACATCTGTCGCCTGGAACGGGGCCTTGCCAACAATCCACCCCTCGACGGAACCCTGTACGACGTACGGGAACTGCACTACCCGGAACCTGGCCGCTACACGCTGGCCAACAACTGTCTCAAGGACCCGGACCTTGCGTTCCTGGCCGAGCATCCAGCCGTTGTCCCCGCCGCCGCCGATGTCCTGGGAGCCGACCCCCGTCTGAGCGCCTACGTGATCTATGACCGGACACCGGGCGGCTCGGGCATTCCGAGTCACCACGACTACAAGCGGTGGCGCCCCGTCGGATCGTCGATGAACTGGGTGTTCACCATCGTGCCGTTCTGCGATTTCGACGCTGCGGCCGGTCGGTTCTACGTCGCACCCGGTTCGCACCACCTCGATCGCATCAGCGCCGGGCCGGAACGTCCGCTCGAGGTGCGAGCACCGGAGAAGCCCGACGAGGCGTCCTTCATCGACCCCGAACTCCAGCGTGGTGATGTGTTGCTGATGAACATGCACACGTGGCATCGGGCTGATGGCAACACGTCGGACCACCACCGGGTCGGGGCATTCAACAAGTACGCGGCCGCCGATGCTCCCCCGGCCACCGGCTACTTCCTGTACGACGATGACGTCCATGAAGCGCTGTCGCCCGGGAATCGATCGCTGCTCGCGGTCCACGACGATCGCTCGATCGACACCACCCGTTTGGTGTTGGTTCGCCACCTGGACGAGCCCGAGATCCTGCTGGTGCCCGACGATTCCGGACGGCTCGTGCTTCCCGGTGGGCCCGCCTTCGTCGAACAGGCCATTCCCGATTGGGACCGGGGCAATGTCATTGCCTCGCTCCAGGCCAATCTGCGTGATCAGCTGCGCATCGAGACGCCCTGGGTCTCCTACGTCGGAGACTTCTCCGAAGGTGGCCACCTGTGTCGGGTCTACGGATACACGTTGACCGGTCTGGGTTTCCCCGTGCCCTACCGAGGTGCGGTGTGGATGAACCGTTCTCAGCTGGAGTCGGCCCGGGACGACCTGACATTCGGCTACGAACCGGCCGCCTTCAACGGTTGGCTCGATCCCACCATTGTTCGGGGCAAGGGCTTGACCCAGGCCCAGAGCAGGGTCAATCAATTCGCCTACTGATCTCGGGCCGACTGGTCACGAGGTATCCAGCAACGTCGCGGACCGGAGGAGAAGTCGACCGCCATGGTCTCCAGTTCCGGTCGAACCCCGTCGCCATCGGCCGACCATCGCACGACCGTGGCCCGGGGCGAGTTCGGCTCGGGATCCAACGCCACCGCCAACGATCCGTCGATGACCGCAGCACCGGCCCCCCAGACCTCGAAGAGCCAACGACGGTCGACGGTCACACGGACCCAGCTGGAGCGGCCGCGAAGTCGCCCCTCGACGGCGGGTGGCGAGTCGGCCAGCACCACCGGCTCGAACGGCACCAGGGCAGCCGCCCCCAACGGCGTCTGCCGACCCCCGACGCTGAGGACGAACGACCGACGCAACCGCCGAGCGACCGCCTGATCGATCAACCGACCTGCATGGCCGCACACGACACCGGTCCCATCGATCTCACGTGCTGCCACTTCAGCTGCGGCCCGGTCGATCCACGACGGTGGGAAGGCCGTGAGGAAGCGACCCATACGGTTGGCCCGGGGCAGAGGGAGGTCCCGAAGGAACTCATGGAATCCTTCACTGCGCATGCGCTCGAGCGCCATGCCCAACCACCACAGTCGACTGCTGTCGAAGTCGCCTTCGGCCCACTCTCCCAGAAAACCCCCGTCATCGACTGCTTCGTTCCACAGCGACAACACCGCCAGACACGGCGGTTCGTCTCCGCCGAAGGCCAGGAGAGCCCGTTCGGCATCGAGATCGGGGTGATCGAGAGCTTCGACCTGCCCCTGGTGCCAGCGCACGACATGGCGGCGGGCTCCACAGGTCACGCCCAACTCGAGATCATCCAACGTAGTCGTCCAGCTCATCGGCTGCCGACGGCACCGAAGTCCGGTGACGGCACGTTCACCGACCGAGCCCATCCCGGCACCTCGGGGCGCCGATAGCCGTCCGGGAGATCACCGAGGATTGCCACGATCACACGAGCGCGACCGGGTGCTGCTTCGGGCCAGGGCGTGTAGCCGTCGGTCAGCACGACCACCACGTCCGGCGCCGGGCGTTGCTCGAACGCGGCGGCCAGCCCGACACCCATGTCGGTTCCACCTCCCCCGAACAGCACGACGTCGTTGGCTTGGTGGACACGGGTCGTTGCTCGCACTGCGTCATCACAAGCCAGGAAGCGGATGCTCCGTGTACCGACGGCCCGCAGCATGCCGTCCACCTCCGAGAGCGCAGACACCAGAAGATCGTCGTCGATCGATGCGCTGGTGTCACACACGACGGCCACCTCGACCGAGGGCTTCCGGAGAGAGGGCAGCACCACGACACCGGCCGACGACGCCTGACCAATCGCCGACGCCCGACGCGATGGCCGGGCGTAGGAATAGTCAACGGCACCTCGGGTGAAGGCAACCGCTTGGCGCAACGAGGCCGAGAATTCCGTTCGCCAGTCGACCGAAGGAGTTCGGCGGTCCTCGGCCCAACGCCTCAGCGTGTCGGGCACGTCGGCGGAGTCGTCGGCCAGCAAATCCGAGGCCACGCGCTGTCGGATCAGATCCTGCTGATCGCGTTGGACCCCGGAGCCACCCTCGGTCGGCGGCGGCGGCTCCCACGGTTCCTCATGACCATGGGCACCGCTGCCACAGTCGTTGGCGAAGCCGTCCCGAGGTAACCCACGCCGATAGTACTCTTCCGCCAACCGACCGGGCTCGCACGCCAGGTCGTCGGGCTCGACCCGAGCCATCGCCCGCTCCAGATCGAGGGGTAGGTCGTCATTGATCTCGGCATCAGCGGCATCGACCCAGTGATGGAGCTCGGCTGGTTCGGCGAATCCGATTGCCCGGCCCCGTGATGCGTGATCGCGCAACAGGTGGCCGGCCAGATGTACCAGCTCGCTTCCCAGCTGGGGCGCCGTCCACCCCTCGACGACCGTTGGGTCGATGTGAACTCGCCACCAGGCATCGACGGCCACCCGCTCGAGGCCCGGCGCTTCGAGCACGGGAGAGGCGAACAGCGCCGCCGCCAGATACGGAAACTGATGGGCGGCCCACAGCCGGGCGGCCGCCACCTGCTGGATATCGAGACTCACAGCAATCCGGCTTCTCGCAACAACGGCAGGAAGGCGGCAGCCTCGGCCGGAGCGGCTGCACCCTCGGGCCGACAGCGGGCCAGGATCCGAGCCGCCATGGCCGCGACGTCGGGGGCGGTCTCGCCGGCGCGGCCCATGACCTTCCACCCTGCCGCCCACCGTTCGACCGTCGGATCAGCAGCGACCGCAGCCGCGACCGAGGTCAACACGGCATAGGCCCGATCGCCCCGCTCGGGGAGCTCGAAGCGATCCGGGTCGGCCAGGACCATTTCAGGATCGGGAAGGTCGAGTTCCTCCAACCAGCTGAGGAACTCGATGCCCGGACCCGCACCGATGCAGCCCGTCACGAGCGCGGCGATCACCGGTGAGGATGCTTCCACCGACTGGGAAGCAGCCACCAACGTGGCGGCCATCTCCCACGAGCGAGGGCTCGGCCATGCCCGACCTGCCGAGGCCCGATCGAGGGGCGGCATCGAGACCAGCCCCGGGCGCAGCAACAAGAACGTGGCGACCTGGGCCCGCACGCGAGCCACGCGAGTCATCCAACCGTCGGGCAGACGAGGTACCACCGGCACGGGAAAGCCAGCGGCCAGTCCTTCGGCCACGTCGCTGGCGTTGACCTGCCACTCCAGATGGCAGAACCGGTTGGCCAGTGGGGCCGACAGGTCCCACCCGTCGGCGGCCTGCTCCGGCGGGTTGGCAGCGGCCACCACGGCCACGCCGGGGGGCAGGGTGAGGTCGCCGACGACTCGTTCCAGGACCACGCGCAGCAGCGCGGCTTGTACTGCAGGCGGAGCCGTCGAGATCTCATCCAGGAACAGGACACCATGGCCTGCCGCCACCAGATTCGAGGCCCAACTCGGAGGGGCGAACCGGACTCCGTCGCCAACGACGATCGGCAGACCGGCGAAGTCGGACGGTTCTCGGATCGAGGCGATCACGACCTCGCAGGGCCATTCCATGGCGGCCGCCAGTGCCTGAACCGCCGAGCTCTTTCCGGTGCCTGGGCCTCCCCACAACAGCACCGGAGTTCGGGCCGCGACGGCGATCCCGAGCGCCACCGCTACATCAGCAGTCACTGCGGGACAGGTGCTCGATGATCATGGCCAGGCCGGGACCACCGAAGCGTTCCCCGGTGGGCCCGGCAGATCGGGACCCGAACTGTCGCCGGGCTCACTTCGTGCTTCATGGAAACGTCCTCGGTCGACAATCGATGACCCAGTTTGACCGCTTTCGACCTGGCGGGTGAAACGCAGCGAGCCGAAACAGCAGCAGCAGTGGCAGCGATTCTGTCCGGCCGATGGGGAGCGGTCCCCCTGTCCGAGGATGGGATCGGTCCCTACGGTCACACCCGCTGCCGACATCCGGCGGTGATGACGAAGGGAACATGACATGAGCGGTGAAATTCTCCTCCGAGCCTCCGACGCACGGGCCGTGGGCGACGCGGTCAAGAACGCAGCGGCGCAGACCACCGACGGCTTCGAGTCCCTACGGGGCCGCCTCGGAGATCTGGCCGACAGCTTTCGAGGCGAGAGCGCTCTGGCGTTCGACGATCGATACAACGAGTGGGCCACCAGTGCGCGGTCCTTGATCGAGGCTCTCGACAGCCTCGGTAGCTTTCTCCACAACGCGGCTGCAGCCATCCAGGACACCGACAGCCAGCTGGCCAACCAGCTGCGTTGAGTTCGGACCATGACCACATGGCGGCTCGAGGTTCGCGATTCGGACGGGTCCTGCCATGACGTGGTGCTCGACGCCGATGTCGACGCACCGACCGCCGAGTTACGAGCTCAACTGATCAGTGCCGGTTTCAGGGCCGGACACGCCTCGACCCGGGGGATCGCCCTTTCCGGATCCGGCACCATCGGGCAGCTCGGTCTGCGTCATGGCGACACCATCGACCTCGGTGACCCGAGCGACGCTGCGGCCCCTTCGGCCTGTGCTGGTCTGTTCCTGGTCATCGTGTGCGGACCGTTGGCTGGCACCTGGCACGCGCTCACCCCCGGCCGAGTCGTGGTCGGCCGATCCGGACCATCGGACGTGGTCCTCGACGACCCTGTCGTCTCGGGAACGCATCTGGCCATCACGGTCGGATCCGATGGCACCGTCCACCTCGAAGATCTGTCGTCGACCAACGGCACATGGATCGAGGGAAGCCGTCTGTCCGCTGGCCTCTGCCGAGAGATCGCGCCCGGCACCCACGTCGCCGTGGGCACGAGCGTGATCTCGTTCGAGGTGATCCCATCGACGGACATCTCCGCACTCGATCGTCACGGCCCCGGTCCCGACACCGTCTTTCCTCGCCGCTTTCGCGCCGCCCACCCTCCGCTCCCGACCCATCTGACCCCGCCGAGACCGCCGCCCGTCGACGATGTCCCTCGGGCTCCGTGGTGGCGTTCGCTGACGCCGGTCGTCACGGGCCTCGGTTTCGCAGTCATGACCGGACGTTGGCAGTTCCTCGTGATCGTCGCTCTCGCTCCCCTCCTGTTCACGATCGATGCACAGCTCCAGCGACGCAGGAGAACGGCTGACCGGCTGGCTTCGTTGGCCGCCCATGCGGAGTCGCTCGACACCTTCCAACGTCGGGTCGACGAAGTCCGGTCGACGGAACGCACCCGGGACCGACAACGGACGCTCACCGGCGGAACCGCTGCCCTCTTCGCTGCCCTGGCTCACCATCGACTGTGGGAGCGGACCCGAGGCGACTGCGACTTCGGCGAGGTCTCGCTCGGCCTTGCCCCGATGCCGTCGCTCGTGGACGCAGGAGACGACGACGCTGTCGAGGGGTCCCCGCGTTCGTGGGGCCGACCGTTGACGGTTTCCCTGCGTGACCTGGGCTGGATAGGGCTGACGGGACCTGCACGGCGCTGCGCCGGCGTTGCCCGGAGCCTGGTGATCGGTCTGGCCACCACTCACTCGCCGACCGACCTCCAGATCTGGTTCATCGGCGACCTCGATCGACACGAGTCCGTCGACGAGTGGCGCTTCCTCCGGTGGTTGCCCCATCTTCGACTCGGGGCGACCACCGCCTCGTTCGCCACCGATGTGCACAGTCGAGCCAGCCTGATCGCCATGTTGCGGGCCAGGCTCGACAACGGGAGCGGCGGATCAACCGACGGTGGGCTGCATCTGGTGATCGTCGACGGAGCCGCCGCAGTCCCGGATCCCGACTTGGCCGACCTGGTGGCTCGGGGGCGAGCGGTCGGCATCGTCGGCATCGTGATCGATGCCACCACGACGCCCGAGGGTGTACGGGGACATCTGCGTCTTGCCGCCAACGCCGAG
>CALACD010000325.1 GCA_937890445.1 uncultured Acidimicrobiia bacterium
ACACCGCACCGCTCACCGGACAGAAATCCAGCGATCCGCCACTGCCACCACCGGATCCCCCGCCCCCGGAACCATTTCCACCCGAGCCGCCACCGGAGCCCCTGGCCGCGCGCGCTGCCTCTTCGGCCGCCCGCTTTCGTTCGGCCTCGATCCGCGCTTGTTCCAGCACCTCGAGCCGTGCCAATTCGACGGCGAGTTCCTCTCTCTTGCCGACGAGCGCATCGACAGCCAAGCGCTGCTCTTCGAGTCGTTCGCCGAGATCTTGTTCGACCAGGGCCAGATCCTCGAACAGCCGTCGATACTGCTCGATTGCCTCGGTGTCACCGCCGATGGCGGCATCGTTGAGCACCTCGGCCCGAATGGCTGCGGTCAGGTCGGTGTCACGAAAGATGTCCGGCGGCGGGCGGCCCCGCACGAAGTCGGTGACTGCGGCCTCGCTCACGCTGCCGACGAGTTGATCGACCTCGGCCCGAAGAGTCTCGGCCTGGGTCTGGGCCCCCAGAGCCTGGAGTTCCAGTTGACTCAACACCGTTTCGGAATCGGAGAGTTCCTGGGTCAGGCGCTGCACCCGCTCACGCGTCTCGGCCAGCCCCTCGGTCTGTTGCGCGTCGACCGGGAGCGACGATCCCAGACCGAGAACGACGAGCAGAACGAGCAGCCGCCGGGCACCGGTCATCCCAAGGGATCGCATAAGCGGTTGAGGCTAGACGGATCGAACCACTTCCACCATCCGGAGTGACCAATCTTCACTCACTGTGACCGTTTGGTCACACGTCGGCGTCCGAGTGGGATTCGATCAGGGCTCGGATGATCTGTTCCACCGAGACGACGGCGACGGGCCCCTCATCGTCCAACACCACTGCCAGTTGACGCCGCAGGCCACGCAGGGTCCTCAGTACCTCGATCAGCGATCGTTCGGCCCGAACCAGCACCATGGGCCGGTAGAGGTCCGCGGGAATCGGGGTGAAGCGGTCGTTGCGATCGATGGCCAGGAGATCCTTGGCGTGGAGGTAGCCGACGAGTCGACGTTCACCCAGCGCCGACGACATGACGGGCAGACGGGTCTGCCCACTGGTACGGATGACCCGCTCGGCCTGCGCCGGCGTCGACCCGAAGCGGATCATGGCGATGTCGGAAAGACTGCTGGCGACGTCGACGACGGGGCGCTGGGCGAACTCGAGAACGCCGTGGAGGAGCTCGGCGCTCTCACTCTCGATGGAACCGTCCTCGAATGCACCGGTGATGATCGTCGCCAGCTCGGCTGCGGTGTGGCTCGAGACCAGCTCGTCCCGGGGTTCGATACCCAGCAACCGACATCCCGCATTGGCCAGCGTATTCAACAGCAGAACCATGGGCCGGGTGACGAACAGGTAGGCGCGGTAGGGAAGGATCAGCCACCTCACCGCCATTTCCGGCTTGGCGATGGCGATGTTCTTGGGGACCATTTCTCCGATCACGAGGTGGAGGAACACCACAACGCTCAATGCGACCCCGAAGGAGACGACTCGATTCACCTCCTCACTCAACACCGGACCGAGAAGTTGCTCGACCAGACCAGCGACCGCTGGCTCCCCCACGTATCCGAGGGCAAGCGACGCCATCGTGATCCCCAGTTGGGCCCCCGCCAACTGCAGCGAGAGGTCCGAGAAGCTGGCCACGGCCGCCTTGCCGATCCGCTTCCCGGTCTCGGCGTCGGCCTCGAACGTCGAACGCTTGGCCGCGATCAGCGCGAACTCGTAGGCCACGAACAAGCCGTTCACGAGGATGAGCACGCCGGCACCCAGCATCGACAGGGCCAACGCCGAACCCGACAACTGGGAGGCGATCATCATGACTTCTCCTGGGGAGCGATCACCTGCACCGACGCGATGCGAAGCCCATCCATCTCGACCACTTCGAGCAACCAACCGTTCGAGTCGATCAGTTCGGCCTCTTCGGGGAGTCGCCCGAAGCGGTCGAGCATGAAGCCGGCGATGGTCTCGTACTCCCCGTCGGGCATGGCGAAACCCGTCGCGTCCAGAACCTCGTCGGCGCTCGACGTTCCGGCCACCACCGAGACCCCGGCTCGCATGACGGTCAGCGGCCCCTCCCGGTCATATTCGTCGTCGATGTCCCCGGTGATCTCCTCCAACACATCCTCCAACGTGATGATGCCGGCGGTTCCTCCATGCTCGTCGACCACGATCACCAACTCGGCTCCCGACGATCGGAAGTCGTCGAGCACATCGACCAGATGGCGGGTCTCGGGGATCACGATCGGTTCACGCATGATGTCGACCACGGGCGTCGTCCGGCGCTCGCTGGTCGGCAACTCGAAGAGATCGATGATGGTGACGACCCCCCGGATGTCATCGAGATCGGATCCGTAGACGGGATAGTGACTGTGACCGGACTGGGTGGCCTTGTCGTACAGGTCGCCAACCGTGGCGTCGAGCAGGATGGCCTCGACATGCACTCGGGGGGTCAGCGCCTCGGCTGCCGTCTTGTCCCCGAAACGCAAGGTCCGTCGCAGCAGGCTCAGCTGGTCGGGGGCCAGCGATCCCGTCGCCCCCGAGGACGTGATCAGATACTCGATCTCGTCGAGAGAGCGGGCCGATGCCAACTCTTCCCGCGGTTCGATACCGAGGCGACGGACTGTCCACTCGGCCGCTCCGTTGAACACCTTGATGAGCAGCGACGTAGCGGTGAACACCAACTGGGCGATCGGTGCCACCGCCAGGGCTACGGCCTCCGGTCGGGCAATGGCGATGTTCTTCGGAACGAGTTCGCCGACCACCATCTGGAAGACGGTGGCCAACAGCAGCGCCACGACGACCGACAGCGACGTCCCACCCTCGAGACCAACGGCCTCGAGCAGCGGATCGATGAGGTGGGCGACGAGGGGCTCGGCAAGGAAACCGAGCAACAGACTCGTGACCGTGATCCCCAGTTGGGCGCCCGACAAGTAGAACGACATGCGGCGTGCCGCCACCAACGCGCTCCTGGCCCGTCGTGAACCAGCTTCGGCCCGGGCCTCCAGCTTGGCCCGGTCACTGGCGATGAGGGCGAACTCGATGGCCACGAACAAGCCGTTGGCCGCAACCAGCACCATCACCACGAGCAACCCGAGAACGACGGTCACGGCCGGACCGCCGCCCGACGATCCAGGGGGCAGCCAACGCGAACGCGTACCCGACGACAACAGCCCGGATCAGTGATGAGCCAAGGTCGAGCACGTCGACGTTCGGCCCGAGGAACCATGGATATCGTCGCTGCGCTTGGAAGTGGCATGGTCGCTCCCGGCATCGTATCGACTACGGTGCCAGCGCGATGGACAGGCAACCTGAACCTCTTCTCTCCCTGGTCGGCGTCGGCGTGACCATCGATGGCCGTTCGGTCCTGCGCGACGTCGATTGGTCGGTACAACCCGGCCAGCACTGGGTGGTCATCGGCCCCAACGGCGGGGGCAAGAGCACGATGGTCCGCGTCGCCGGTCTACAACTCCATCCCACCGTCGGGTCGGTGGTGGTGATGGGTCACGAGCTGGGACGCACCGACATCCGAGGCCTCCGATCCCGAGTCGGGCTGGCGTCGGCCAGCCTGGCCGATCAACTTCGGGGGCGATTGACAGCCGAGGAGGTCGTTCGCTGCGGCCGCACCGGCGCCCTCGAACCATGGTGGCACACCTACACCGACGAGGACACCGACCGCGCTCTGGCCGCCCTGGAGCGAGTGGGACTGGGTGGCTACGGCCAGCGAACGTTCGGAACGCTCTCCTCGGGCGAACGCCAGCGCACGTTGTTGGCCCGAGCACTGGTCAACGATCCCGGCGTGCTGTTGTTGGACGAGCCGACGGCGGGCCTCGACCTTGCCGGCCGAGAGGAGCTGGTTGCGGCCTTGACCGTCATCGCCGCCGACCCCAATGGTCCCGCCACCGTTCTGGTCACCCATCACGTCGAGGACATTCCGCCGTCGTCGACTCATCTCCATGCCCTGCGCGGAGGTACCGCCGTGGCCACCGGGCCGATCGGTTCGACTCTTTCGGCCGAGACCCTCGAGACCGTTTTCGGGCTGACCGTCATCCTGACCGAGTCCGGGGGTCGATACGCGGCTCGGGCCGGGTCGTCGTAGGTATCCGCCTAGTCGGTCTGGTCCTGCGAACTCTGGGCGAGGTAGCGATCGCGATCCGACACCACGCTCAGCAACGGATAGGGATTCACCGGCTCACCACCATTGGGGTGCACCTGAATGTGAAGATGCGGCGGGGTTCCGACCGCGTTACCCGTGGCGCCGACGTACCCGATCACGGTCCCCGCGTCCACGACTTCACCTTCGGTCAAGCCCTGGGCGAAGGCCGAGAGGTGGGCGTAGTACCAGTCGGTACCCGACTCCCCCCGCAACCAGAGTCGGAGCCCGCCGAGACGGCCCGTTCCGATACGGGTGACGACGCCGCGCTCGGTTGCCACCAACGGCGTGCCGGTCGGAGCAAAGATGTCGATTCCCTCGTGCCAGTGGGCATCAGGGGTTCCCGGCATGCGCGGGAACCCCCACGAGTCGATCAGCGGAAGTTCGTAGGGCCATACGATCGGGAACACGACGCCGGAGATGTAGATCTGACTACCGGCCTCGAACGCTTCCAGCTCCCGCTGCGCTTGTTCGATGTCGATCAGGCGCAGCGCCACCTCACGCTCGGCGCCGGCCTCGGCCTCGGTCAGGACACGGGTCCGGTCGAACAGTCCGAGCGCCTCCTCGCCCAGCTGCTCACGCAACCCCTGATAGGTGGCGATCATCTGGGCGTCATCTTCGAAGACGATGTCGACAATGGTCTGCTGGGCCTGGAAGTCGAGGGCCTCGGCGGCCTCGACCGCGCCGACCAGAGACTCCGACCCACCCCGCACGAAGGCCGAGAGAGCTCGAGCCCGTAGCCGAAGTTCGGCCTCGGCCAGTCGTTCCAGGTTGGCGCGAGTTCGGACATCGAGGGCCTCGATCTCCAGATCGAGTTCCTTCAATCGAAGACGGATCGCTCGGACCAACGCGATGGCAGACACGTGGGCCTCCTCGCTGATCCGCAGCTTGTCGCGGGCGTCGTTGACATTGCTCACCAGCACGGTGTCGGGCTGGTACTCGCCCTGGCCCCCATAGAGGCCGTCCGTGGGCGGAGGCACCGTGACATCGACGTCGGGGGGAACGTCTGAGCTGTCCTCTTCACCGAAGCCGAGGTCCTCGGACAGGTCGATGACCTCACCGTCGACATTGGTCAGCGTGTCGACGGGACCCGTTGGTTGGCCGTCTTCGGTCAGATCGGTGGAGGGAACCGTGACCGTGGGCTCACTTGGAACCGTCGTCGTCGTGGTCTCGCTCGGCTCGGTGTCGGGAGGGGCCGCGGTGGCAGGAGGCACCGTCGTCTCCTGGGCCTCGACCGGGGTCGTGGCCAGCGCGAGTGCAGCCATCACGGCCCAGGCCACCATGACCCAGGCAAAGGCGACCGGGCCGCGACGCGTCGACGAGGTGACGCCCTGGGATCTCACGATTCGGATTGCCATGACCGTTCCCTATCGGCCGAACGGCCCACCGACCTGAGCCGTTCGCGTCAGGCCGGTGGCGGCAGGTGATGGGCATCGCCGGCGCTCACTGCCACTTCCCCTCCATCCAGCTTCGCGATGACGAGGTGGCCGTTGTCGTCCACGGCGACGACATCCCCGATCACGTCACCGCTCGGGGTGGCCAGTCGGACCCGTCGCCCGATCGAGATGCAGCGCGTCCGATACGAATCCAGGATCCCCGCCCGGTCCCCGTCCTCGATCTGCCGCAGCCGGCCCTCCAGCTCGACCAGGATCGCGGTCAAGAGGTCGAATCGTTCGGGGGG
>CALACD010000326.1 GCA_937890445.1 uncultured Acidimicrobiia bacterium
GAGATTGCAGGCATAGGTCAGCTCCCAGGTCAGGCAGATGGGGGCATCGAGGCCTCGCTTGAGTTCGTCGGTCAATGCCGTCATGAGATCTCGCTCCGGTCGGGTTTCTCGGGGTCGGGAATGATGGGGTCGACCGTCGTCGAATCGGGTTCACGCTGTTCGAGGAAGTCCGACGCCGCCAGTGAAGCAAGCGCTCGCTGATACCGGTGCCAGCCCGAGGGGTCGATGGTCGATGCTCGGAGCGCGGCGTCAGCCGAGGGGTGATGCTCCAACGAGTTCACCAGATCCACCAGATCGAACGAGCGGAGGAAGTTCAGTCGCCGGTTGTCGTAGTGATAGGCCATGGCTCCGAAGGGCTCGGGTCGAAGTGCCACCCTCGGGTGGAGGCGCCACGGCCGGGCTGCGTCGAATTCCGTCACGGTTCCTGCCACGGCACGCACGTTCTCAGTAGACGCCACACATACCGTCGATCGAGATCTCCTCGACCAGCAGGTCCTCTTCGATGAGCGATTCGTTTGTGTACCCATCTTCCCTCTGGTCGCTCGCGACAGGATCGGATGGTGGGTTCTCGATGAGCGAAGTCGTTGACATGGAACCAACGCTAGCGCAAATCGAAGCACACCTTCACGGAGCCCCGTCGACCGGCGTTGACGGCATGAGCCAACGCGTCCTCGTAGTCCTCCAGCCGATAGGTGGCCGATACCAGACGTCCGAGGTCGGCGGAGACAACGAGTTCGGCGGCCAGATCGAACGACGTCCGGCGCAGGCCCTCGGGAAGAGTCTCGGTGCCGTAGGTGTAGGCCCCCAGGAGGGCTGTTTCCCGATGCCACAGTGCGGTCAGGTCGATCGAGATCCGGCCCGGCATACCGACCAACACCACGGTGCCCCGGGGGCGGCAGATGCCGATGGCCTCGGCCACCGATGCTTCGCTGCCGACGGCATCGATCACGACATCGGCGCCGCCGGAGAGATCGTCGCCGATCTGGAAGCTGCCGGTGGCACGGCGTACCGCCCGCGCCACCTCGCGGGGAGCAACGACCAGGTCGGCCCCCAATGATCGGGCCAGGTCGACCTGTTCGGGGTACTTGGCGCCGACGATGATCGTGCCGGCCGGGGTCAGCTGTCGGAGTGCAGCGATCGTGGTCAGACCGGCTGTTCCGGCACCGAGTACGACCACGGTGTC
>CALACD010000327.1 GCA_937890445.1 uncultured Acidimicrobiia bacterium
ATCGGAAGCCGACTCGAAGCTGGTTCCGGCCGGGATCTCGTCGGTCACGGTGAACGCACCCGATGGAACGGCGCCTTGATTGACCACGGTGATCTGATAGGTGGCGAGCCCGGTGGAGGCGTCATAACCGGAGACCACTTTGGCCAGGGCCAGGTCGTAGCTGGGTGGATCGGGGATGGTCAGGCAGAAGCCACTGACGTAGGCGGACAGGCCACCGTGAGGCAGCACGTGGGCGGCCGGGTCGGCAGTCGCCGGTCGGGCTGCGGTCCGCTGGGGTCACCACTGCCGTACAGGTCCCACACCACGGTGTCGGCGGTGGGCGAACCCCAGTCCAGCACCGTCCAGTCACGGGTCGACTCGGTGCCCACGGTGACGAAGCTGTTGCGGGTCGAGTTGTAGGCAGTGGCCGCCGGCGACCCGAAGTTGGGGAGATCGAGCTGCACGGCCGGGGCCGTCCCGAGCCCGACGATGCCGTTGGCACCGCCGTCGTTGTCGACGGTGGCAGCAGCACCCGTCGTCGTTGCCGCCACTCGGGCCCCTCCCGATTCGAGTGCAAACTCCGACGTGCCCCAGCTGGTGCCGGCGAAATGACGCTGCCCGCCGATGAGGAGGTGATCGATGGTCACCTCCTCCGGTGTCGAGGTCCCGCCCTGGAGGAACTCGAAGACGACCCGTCCGTGCTGGTCGTCGAACGGGAAGTAGCGGAACACGGTGCGGGTCGACGCGCCGCCGGCCGCCGACAGATAGTCCTCGACACCGACGAAATCGGGGTAGACGCCTTCGTCGAGCATGATGCCGTTGTGAGCGAAGGGCCAGGTGATCCGCAGGTCGACGTCCTGCCCGAGGATGTCGGTCAGGGTGACACTGTTTCCGGCGGCCTGGGAATTGCTGGCGCTCCCCATGCCGAGATTGCCCGAACCGGCCGGCGCGGTGTCGGCGGCGTAGTCGCGCCAGTCGATGCACCCCGTCGTTGCCGCCGAGACCGGAGCGGCCGCCACGGCCGGGAGAACGGCCGCCAACATGAACGCGAACAACGAGGCGCCGAAGCGACGGGGTGACATCTGCAAACTCCAATGCGGGAACCGCGCACCTGCCCCGGCGTGCAGCCGTCACGCTAGTCGCAAGTGCCCGACCACAGGTCGATCATCGAAACCGCTGCTGGAACGCCTCGCTCTGGAACCGCAGTCCGACATCGGTGCGAAACGATCACCTGTCGGGCCGGTGCCCGGACCTCAGTGGAGGGCGGAAACCGAGGTGGGGTTCAGACGGGTCACCTTGATGGACTCCCGATCGAGCAACTCGGGGATACGAGGGCTGATGTCGTTCAGCCAGGTGTCGCTCTGGTAGACGGCTTCGTACAGGGCCACCCGCTGCTCCTCGGACTCGAAGCGGCGGATCCACACGTACAGATCGTCCTCTTCCTCGCCGGTGAAGCTGCCGACGATCGACATTCCCTGGCTGACCTGGAACGGGATGATCTCGTTCTCCATCATCTCGACCCACTGCTCACGCTTGCCGGGGTGGGTTCGGTACTGGCGCAGTTCGAACAACATCGGAGAACTCCTTGGGTGACGGTCGCAGGTCCTGCAACGCGGGATCGACATCATCGACCACGATCGTCACTGCTCGCCAGCTCGCCCCACCAGGTCGCCCGCCGGTCGCCGTTCCGGTAGCTTCGAGCGGGTGAACTACGACGAGGTGACCGCAGGATGGGCCGACTTCTCCTACGACGGTCCGCCGCCTCCTCCCACCCAGGAGGCAAGTCCTGCCCGCCGGTTGCGTGACGCCATCGAGCCGATCGCCATGCATTCGGTCTGGTCCCGCTCGGTCAATCAGCGGTTGGCCGAACTGGGGCTCGACTTCTTCTCCGGCTATGCCTGGAGCCGGGCATCGGCACTCGGTGAGCCCGATCCGGGGGTCGTCGTGTCGAGCTTTGCTGTTTTCGAGCCCGGCCTGATCACCGCCGTGTACGAACAGGGTCGGGCCATCGTGGGGCGCGACGATCTGATTGCCGTCCGGACCGAGGCCACCACCGCCAGTCTGCGTGACGTGCTGGCCGATGGCCTGGACGAGGCTGCGGTCTCCGGGGTGGCCGACGCCCTCCAGGTGGCGGCCCAGACCGCGGATCCCACCGGTCGGCCGTTGTTCGCCGGATTCGCCACCCAGGCCTGGCCCGAGGATCCGGTCGGTCGCCTTTGGCATGCGTGCGAACTGCTGCGGGAGCACCGCGGCGACAGCCACATCGCCGTCAACGTGGCCCACGGCATCGACCCCGTCGAGATGAACATCCTGACCGAGCTGTGGGTCGGTATGCCGCTGTTCTCCTACACCTCCAGCCGAGGCTGGGCTCCCGAGGTGATGGAGGCCACCGCCGGTCGGTTGCGCGAGCTCGGCATCATGTGGAACGACGAGCTGACCGACGGAGGTCGAGCCACCCGAGATCGCATCGAGGCCGACACCGACGCCATCGAAGCGTCGATCGTCGAGACCCTGGGCGACGACTTCGATCGCATCGTGTCCCAGTTGTCGTCGTGGTCCCAGCGCTGCATCGAAGCCGGCGCGTTTCCGCCCGATCCGTTCAAGCGGGCCGCCGGCTGAGAGCACCGACCGTCGACGGCCCCGCTACAGGCGGACAGTGCTACAGGCGGACAGTGCTTCTGGCGGCACCGACCGTCGCTGGCGTCGGTCAGCGACGCCAGATCGGGAACAGCGGTCGGGAACAGCGGTCGGGAACAGCGGTCGGGAACAGCGGTCGGGAACAGGGCCGTCAGAGCGTGAGGTCGGCGCGGAGCCGGCCTCGGTCGACGACGACATCGCCGTCGAGAGCAACCGTGCAACCCCGCATCGGGATGTCGACATGACCGCGGCAGTAGCGGCCGGCCACCTCGTTGGCCCCCGTCGAGTACAGGAAGTTGCCGGCGAACGCCCGCAGCTCGGTGCCGTTGTGTTGCGACTTGTCCCACATCGCCATCGACTCCCAGTGGGCGGCCGGGTTCATCCCCCAACCGGCGTGGCTGACGGCAAAGGCTTCGGGCTCACCGAAACTGTCCAGATACGAGCGGAAGAACTCGGCATCGTGACCCTCGCCCTTGATCGAGGTGATCGTGTCGTCGGCGATGTCGAGCTCGATGGACGACCGGATGTACTCCTTGAACGACAGGTTCACGTCGCCCGGGGCCAACACCAGCTTGCCATTGACGGTGCCGGCGGCCGGGAAGCACAGCACCAGTCCCCCCGGCCAGTGGGCGATGGTCCCGGGCTCTGGGCAGTAGCCGATCGAGCCGCCGATCACGGCCCCGGCCAGCTCGATTCGCAGATCGGTACCGGCTTCGGAGGTGACCGACATGACCTTGGCCGCGCTCAGGAGTTCCTTGCCGTGGTTGATCTTCTCGGTCAGCGCCGGCAGGTGCGGCCAGCGTTCGCTGTTCTCCGGGTGCTCGTTGCTGATCATCAGGATGCGGGTTCCCGCCCCCAGGATGTCGAACTTCTCCGGCGCATGCAGCATGCCCTCGAGCGTGCAGTCGACCACGAAATCAGCGGCCTGGAGTGCGGCCAGGGCCGCAGGATTGTGGGCGATTGCGACCGACGCGCCGGTCGAACGAATCGGCAACGGCCCCGGATTGGGCGGGGTCGCCAGCACGACATCGACCACCGAGGCACCCAGCGACTGAACGGCCAGCCGGGCCGTCTCGACGATGACGGCTCGACTGCGAGTCTCCGACAGCACCACAACGGTCTCGTCGGGCCCCAGCGCACAGGCCCGGAACTGCTCGGCGTACCGTTCGATCCACTGCCATTCGGTCCGTTCACTCATGCTGGTGCTCCCATTTCCTTGTCGGGGAAGAGCCCCGCTCGTCCCAGTCGGTCGAGACAGACCTCGACGCTCCACGGCAACATCGTCGCACCACAACGCGCATCGCGGTAGTGCTGCTCCAGCTTGTTGGGGCGCAGGATCGAGCGTCCGCCGCAGATCCGTATGGCAATCGAGGCCACCTCTGGTGCTCCCTCCATCGTGGTCACCATCGCGGTCCAGGCCCGACGGATCCGGTTGGTGTCAGGATCGACTCCGCACTCCCCCAACACCCGGTAGGTCAGGGCCTGGGCCCGCTCGTAGATCAGATTCATCTCGGCCCAGCCGGCCTGCTTGACGTGGTTGTCCCGCCGAGCCGGCGTGTCGTACTCGCCCCGCAGATACGCGGAGGTGAAATCGAGGATGGCGCCCATCAGCCCCAGGTAGGCGAACGACAACGTCATGTAGAAGTACGGCCAACGAACGGCGGCCTGATCGAACATGCCGGGCGGCAGCCACTCGTTGCCGGCCGGAACGAACGCGTTGGCCATCAGCAGATTGCGGCTGTCGGTGGCCCGCATGCCCAACGGGTCCCACTCCCCCTCGATGCTGACCCCTTGGGCCGTCGACGGCACGCCGAGCAACCGGAGCCGATCGTCGCCCGGAACCAGCGCCAACACGTTGTGCACGTCGGCAGCCGAACTGAGCGAGGCGAAGATCTTGCGGCCGCTTATCTGGTAGCCACCGTCGACCTCGAGAGCCTCGGTGTTCACCCCTTTGGTCGCCCCGGGCTGATTTCCTTCCGAGAACGGCTGGGAATGGATCTTGCCGTGATCGACAATGCCTCGGTACAGCTCGCTCCGCCGCGACTCCAGCCACTGACGGTCGCCGGCCGACAGTTCCATGTCGTCGCCGATCTGCCCGACCAGCAACGTGGTGGCGACGTGCATGTTGAACGTCAGTGCCGTGGCCGGGCAGTGCCGGCCGAGTTCCTCGGCCACCAGCGCGTAGCCCACGAAGTCGGCACCGAGGCCACCGTGTTCGACCGGGATGGCCAACCCCAGAAGCCCCGCCTCGGTGAAGTCCTCCCAGTTCTCGGTCGGGAATCGAGCCTCGCGGTCATACGCCGACGATCGCTTCGAGATCATCGGGCCGAGGTCAGCCATGAGGCCGACAAGAGCAGCCCGCTCAGGAGTCAGGAGTGGATTAGACACTTCCCGAGCGTAGTGGAACCACCCCCACTAGGGTCGGGCGAGCCAAGGAGAGGGACCCACCGATGAGTCAGAACCTGCGTCATTTCACCAAAGCCCTGTACGGCATGGATGCCGTCGTCCAGCGATGCCCGACCGACGCCTGGGACAACCCATCGCCGTGCGCGGGATGGACGGCCCGAGACGTGGTGGGTCATCAGGTCGGCGTGCTCCTCGGCACGGCCGACATGGCCCGAGGCAACGACATGACGTTTCCCGAGACCCCCGAGGACCTGTCCGACCCGGTCTCGCTGTGGAACGCAGCACGCGACGACGTGCTCGAGGCGCTGGATCAGCCCGGAGCGCTCCACCACCACGGGCCGTACTGGTTCGGCGAGATGAGCGTCGATCAACTGATCGGCATCGTGACCTGGGACCCTCTGACCCATTCCTGGGATCTGGGCAAGGCGGTCGGCGTCGACGCCGTCGTCGACGCCGCGTTGGCCCAGCATGCGTTCGAAACCATCTCGACCATGCGTGCCGGCCTGGCCAGGATGCAGCTTGTGGGCGAGGAAGTCGCCGTGCCCGCCGACGCCGACATCGTCGATCGCTACCTCGGCTTGGTGGGACGCGACCCGTCGATCTGAGGGCTGCGTCCGACCCGAACCGCTCTAGATCTGATCGAGCAGATCGGCAGCGTCGACATAGGGCAGGTCGAACGCCTCGGCCACCGCCATTTCGGTGATCTGACCCTTGGCCACGTTCAAGCCGTTGCGCAGGTGGTCGTCGGCAGCGAGCGCAGCACCGGCACCCTTGTCCGCCAGGGCCAGCACGAAGGGCAACGTCGAGTTGTTCAACGCGTAGGTCGAGGTCTTGGGAACCCCGCCCGGCATGTTGGCCACGCAGTAGTGCACGACCCCATCGACGACGTAGGTCGGCTCGGCGTGGGTCGTGGCGTGCGAGGTCTCGAACGCACCCCCCTGGTCGATGGCCACGTCGACGAGGACCGAACCGTTGCGCATGCGGCGAACCATGTCTGCGGTGACCAGTTTGGGAGCACGTGCCCCCTTGACCAGCACGGCGCCGATCACGACATCGGCAGCCACGACCAGTTCTTCCAGGGCCGCGGCGGTCGAATAGACGGTCTTGAGAGCCGAGCCGAAGCGGGCCGACAGTTCGTCCAGCACGTCGACGTTGCGGTCGAGCACCGTGACGTCGGCCCCCATCCCGATGGCCATCTCGATCGAGTTCTCCCCGACGACACCACCGCCGATCACCACCACGCGGGCCGGGGCGACCCCGGGGACACCACCGATCAGGAGACCTGCTCCGCCCTGGGGAGCCTCGAGGGCATGGGCCGCGGCCTGGATCGCCATGCGGCCCGCGACCTTGGACATCGGTGCCAACAGCGGCAGGCCACCGTTGCGGTCGGTCACCGTCTCGTAGGCGACGCAGGTGGCCCCGCTCTTGATCAGATCGTGGGTCTGGTCGGCGTCGGGAGCAAGGTGGAGGTACGTGAACAACAGGTGATCGGGCCGAAGCATGGCCCGTTCGATGGCCTGGGGCTCCTTGACCTTGACGATCATCTCGGCCTTGTCGAACACCGTGGCCGCGTCCGGAGCGATGGATGCTCCGGCGGCTTCGTAGACCTCATCGGTGGCCCCGATCCCGACACCGGCGTCGGTCTCGACCACCACGGCGTGGCCATGGGCCACGAGCTCGCGGACGCTGGTCGGCGTCAGCCCTACTCGTTGCTCGAGGTTCTTGATCTCCTTGGGAACACCGACCTGCATGATGCGAGACCTCTCACGTACTCGGAAACTGGCCGCCGGTTGCAGCCACCTCATCTCTCGACCAACGGTAGGAGAATCTGGAGCGTGGAGGATTGCGAACATGTGCCGCCAGATGGGTTCTCGCGCACTTTTCCATTGATGGAGGCCATGAGACATCACTAATGTTGCATCCATGGAACACGATGCCACCGATACTGCCATCCTGAATCTGCTCCAGCGCGATGGCCGCATCACCAACATCGAACTGGCCGACCGCGTCGGCTTGTCCCCGTCGGCCTGCCTTCGGCGAGTCCGCCACCTCGAGGAGGTCGGCGTGATCAGTGGCTACGCCGCGCTGATCAACCCGGAGGCCATCGGCCGATCGACCTCGGTCTTCGTCGAGATCTCGTTGTCGAGCCAGGAAGAGCGCGCCCTCGATGCGTTCGAAGCGGCCGTGGTCGATCACCCGGCGGTGCTGAGTTGCCATCTGATGGCCGGCGACGCCGACTATCTGGTCCATGTCGGCTGCAACGACGTCAGCGACTACGAACAGCTCCACCGCACCCACCTGGCCCAGTTGCCCGGGGTGGCCCGCATCCGCTCCAGTTTTGCCCTGCGCACCGTCGTGGACCGCATCGGCTTCGACCTCGACTGAGGCGCCCCGTCCCCAGGATCACCGGGTCACAGGAAACGGAGGTACGTGTCTCGTTCGTAGTCGGTGAAGACGTCCTGCTGCTGTTCCCAATCGGGGTGGGCGGCCACGTAGTTCTGCCACTCGATCCGCTTGTGGGCAACGAAGTTGGCCACGAGCGAGGAACCGACCGCCTCGACCAGGGCTTCATCGGCCACGAGCGCGTCGCAGGCGGCATCGAGATTGGATGGGCAGCGACGCTCGGTGTTGATCTCGTCCATGCCGTCGCCGGTCTCGGGTGATGGGCACGTCAGACGTCCGACCACGCCCAACAGCGCGGCCTGGAGCAGCGCAGCGACCGCGGTGTACGGACTCGCAGCGCCATCGGCCATCCGATGTTCGATGCGGGTTGCCGCCTCCCGATGGGGGGGAATGCGAACCGCAGTGCATCGGTGGTCATAGCCCCAATTGGCCCATTGGCCGACGAGTTCACCGGGCACCAGTCGCTTGTAGGCATTCACCGTGGGGGCCATCAAGGCCGTGAGGCCTTCGTGGTGCTTGAGGATTCCGGCGATGCACTGCCGGGCCAGGGTCGACAGCTGGTCATGACGGTCAGGACTCCAGAAGGCATTGCTTCCGTCGGCTGCCGTCAGGCTGAAGTTGATGTGCATGCCCGAACCGGCCCGGCCGGGCAGCGGACGTCCGAGGAACGACAGCAACAGACCGTGTTCGTACGCGATCTCCCTCGCCAGTTCCTTGAACAGGAAGATGTTGTCGACACTCTCGAGCGCCGGTGCGTACTCGAGCGTCAATTCGAACTGGGGCGTGTCGAACTCCGAGTTGATGGCCTCGACCAGGAAGCCGCAGGCATCGGCCGTCATCATGATCTCGTCGATGACGCCGGTCGGATCCGCCATCGGACCGGTGCCGTACACATAGGTGTTGGGAGTGTCCAGCGGCCGCCAGCCACCGGCCTCGTCGGGCTCGAACAGGTACGCCTCGAGCTCGATCCCGATGTTCACCTGAAAGCCCCGCTCCTCCCATGCCTCGACGGCCCGACGAAGGGCGTGGCGCGACGATGCCGGGTACGGCTCGTCGTGGAACGACAGATCGGCGACGACCACCCCGGTTCCGGGCTCCCACCCTGGCCTGGCATCGGCAAGGTCGAACGTGGCATCCAGGTCGGGGAAACCGGTGGGGTCGATTCCGACGTCCACCATGTTGATGACCTTGTCGTAGCCCTGCTGGTACACGCCGACGCAGAACGAGGTACCGCGACCCGCGGACCGGGCCGGCAGGTACTTTCCCCGGGCCAGCCCCAAATGGTCGGGCCACAGCACCCGGAAGCGATCGAAGTCAGTCATGGGTTCTCCCTCGGGGTTCATTTCATGCACGGGTCACGACGCCGGGCACGACGCACAGCATCTCATACAGCAGGTTGGCGGCCAGTAACGACGTGTTGCCCGTTGTGTCATAGGCCGGTGCCACCTCGACCAGATCGGCTCCGACGAGATCCAATCCGCGGCACCCACGGATGATCTCCATTCCCTGGATGGTGGTGAGTCCCCCGATCTCGGGGGTCCCGGTGCCCGGGGCGAAGGCGGGGTCCAGGCCATCGACGTCGAAGCTCAGATAGACGGGACCGTCACCCAACTGGGTCCGCACTTCATCCATCAACGGCACCAGCGAACGATGCCAACACTCCTCGACCTGCACGACCCGGAATCCCTGCTGTCGGCTCCAGTCGAAGTCGTCGGCGGCGTAGCCGGTTCCTCGTACTCCGATCTGCACCACTCGAGCCGGGTCCAACAGACCTTCCTCGACCGCTCGTCGGAACGGTGTCCCGTGAGCAATCTTCTCGCCGAACATGTCGTCGTTGATGTCGGTGTGGGCGTCGACGTGGACCAGCCCGACCGGACCGTGTTCGGCTGCCATGGCCCGCAGGATGGGGAGCACGATCGTGTGATCACCACCCATCGACACGGTGACCAGATCGTTGGACAGCAACCCTCGATAGTGGTCCTCGATGCGGGCCACCGAGTCGAGCAGGTTGTACGGGTTGGTGGCAACGTCGCCGACATCGTCGATCACGAGACTGTCGAACGGAGCGGCTCGAGTGGCCATGTTGTAGGGACGAAGGAGTACCGACTCGGCCCGGATGCCCCGGGGACCGAACCGAGCCCCCGGACGATTCGACGTGCCGAGATCGAACGGGACACCCACCACGGCCACGTCCAGATCCCCCACCGGTGTCGTGCCCGGAAGTCGCATGAAGCTGGCGATCCCCCCGAAGCGCGGCATCGAGTTGCCACCCAGAGGCTGAGGGTTCGGCGCGACCATCGCACGATTGTACGGATCCGAATGGATGCTGTCGGTGACCTACACTCGGATCGATGGACCGGGCCACCGAACAACCTCCGACACCACCAGCCGGAGGGGCGCGCCGATGACGGCCAAACGGGTGCTGGTGATCGCCCACGATCCGGGCTCGACCTCGGCCATGGTCGGTGAACGCCTGGTCGAGCGGGGCTACGAGCTCGTCCACGTCCACCTGACCACCGACACCTCCTCACCCAGCAGCGACGTTCCGCTCCCATCACCGACGGAGTTCGACCTGATCCTGCCGATGGGGGCCGTCTACTCGGTCTATGACACCGACAGGATCGGCACCTGGATCGGTCGCGAGCTCGATCTGCTGCGCGAGGCCGACGCCGAGGGCGTTCCCGTGCTCGGTGTGTGCTTCGGTGGCCAAGCCCTGGCTGCTGCCCACGGCGGTTCGGTCGTGCCGAGCGACCGCATCCAGGTCGGCTGGCATCAGATTCCGTCGTCCACTCCCCAGCTGGCCACCGGGCCCTGGATGCAATGGCACTACGACCGCTTCGAGGCACCGTCCGATGCCATCGTGCTGTCGAAGGACGAGTGGGGCACGCAGGCGTTCCGACTCCGACGCAACCTCGGACTGCAGTTCCACCCCGAGGTCGATGGCGCACATCTCCAGGCCTGGTTCGACTACGACGGCATCTCCGAGCTGGCACGATTCGGCATGGACGCCGACGCACTGATGGCCGAGACGATTCGCAACGCCGCCATCGCCCGACCCCACACCAACCGATTGGTCGACTGGTTCCTCGACGAGATTGCCGTGACTCCCACATGAGCAGACCCCTGATCGGTCTTCCCGGTCGCCGCAAGACGGCGGCCCAGGTCGAGGGCTTCCCCCAGGCCCTCCACGGCCTCGACATCGACCTCTACCTGGCCGACTACTCCCGCAGCGTCCTGCACGCCGGAGGGCTACCCGTCAACCTTCCCCTCGATGCCGACCCGTGCCAGTACCTGCCGCACCTGAGTGGCATCGTGCTGACCGGGGGAGCCGACATCGAGCCCGAGTTCTACGGCCAGGACCCCGACGGCAACGGCGGCTACGAACCGGAGCGAGACGAACTGGAGCTCGCACTCCTGGCGGGGGCTCTCGATGCCGGCCTGCCCGTGCTCGGCATCTGCCGGGGACTGCAGTTGCTCAACGTCCACAGCGGTGGAACCCTGCACCAGCACAGGCCACTCCACGCCCGCTACGACGTCGATCCGTCGGCCCGGGTCCACCCGGTTTCCTTCGACGCCGGTAGCTGCCTCCAGGCGATCCTGGGCCCTCGGGTCACCGTCAACTCCCTCCATCATCAAACCGTCGACCGTCTGGGCGGCGGCCTCGTCGTCACGGGACGAGCCGACGACGACACGATCGAGGGGATCGAGATACCGGGTCGGCCCGTGATCGCGGTGCAATGGCATCCGGAGATGCTGAGCAACGCCGATCCGCTGTTCTCGTGGCTGATCGAGCAGGCCAACCGATCGAGTCGACCCGACGGCTGATCCCGCCTCTCGACGAGCCGGCCGCTGTCAGTCGATGGCTGCCGAGCCCAGGTAGGCCGCCTTCACCAACGGATTGGCCTGCACCTCGGCCGGGGTTCCCTCGGCGATCACTCGACCCTGATCGAAGACGTAGATGCGGTCACTGATCCCGGTGATGAAGTTGAGGTCGTGATCGATGACGATCACCCCGGCGCCGACGGTGGCCGCAACCCGACGGACCTGCTCCACCATGTCGAGCGACTCCGAGTCACTCATGCCACTGGTCGGCTCGTCGAGCAGCAGGAACGCTGGCGCCAGGGCCGCGGCTCGCGCCAGCTCGAGACGCCGGGAATTGCCATAGTCGAGTTCGCGAGCCCGTCGATCGCGGTGGTCCCACAGTCCTACATCGGCGATGAGGGCATCGGGATCGACGCGATCTCGGCCCGGTCGATGCTCGCGGGCCACCAGGCTCACCGTCTCGACGTTGGCTTGGACCGTGAGCGCACCGAAGAGTCGAAGGTTCTGGAAGGTCCGGACCAGGCCGGCCCGAGCCAACTCGTGGGTGGGAGCTGCAGTGAGGTCGGCATCCCCGATCCGGAACGTGCCACCGGTCGGCTCGACCAAGCCCGTGATCACGTTGACGAACGTGGTCTTGCCCGCGCCGTTCGGTCCGATGATTCCGACGACCTCCCCGCTGTTGGCGACCAGTCCAGCATCCGACAACGCCTGGAACCCCCCGAAACGGACGTCGATCCCCTGGGCCGTCAGCGTCACCGGGGTCGGCGCAGCCAGCTCGGGCAAGGGTTCGGGCCGAGCGTCGGCGCTGCGGTGAAGACGTCGATGCAACCAGGAGTCGACTTCCCAGTCGTCCAAGATGCCGACGGGCCGCCAGATCATGAAGCCGAGCATGGCCAGGCCGAGAAACACCGTCGGGAGACCTTCGCGGAAGACCCAGTCCAGGGGTGCACCGTCGAGCCCGACGCCGAAGATCTCGAAACCGTCGGATCCGGTCCGGCGGGCCAGCTCTCGACCGACGGTGATCACGGCAACACCGAGCACGGCGCCGCTGACGCTGTTGCGCCCGCCGACGATCAGCATCACCAGCGTCAACAGCGTGTAGTCGAAGAAGAACAGGTCGGGCAGGATCGTCCCGAACTCGAAGACCCGGAGCGACGCGGCAACCGCCACCACCACCACCGACACCAACAACGCCGCCATTTGCTGCACCAGCGGATTGATTCCCATGGCTCGGGCCGCCAGGTTGTCCTCCCGGGCCGCCACTGCCAGTTGTCCGCTACGACTACGGCTGTAGAGACGGGCCACGACGAGGGCAGCGAACAGCGCCAGGTAGACGGGTAGCCGAGACGACAGCTTCTCGCCGATGCCGAACGACAGACCGGCCCGCTCACCACCCGTGAGCGCGATCCAGTTGCGTGCCACTTCGTGGGTGACGAACAACAGGGCCAGGGTGATGACGGTCGCGGCCACTGCACCCGACTTCGCTCCCGAACGGGCGAGACCGATACCGATGGCGACCGCAGCTGCCAGCGTGACGACAACGGCAATGCCGGTTGCCACCGCCGGCGACACGACGACCGACTCGAGACCGAACGGCGCCCCCACCTTGCGATCGCTGCCCACGGCGAAAATGGCGAACGTGTAGCCGGCGATGGCCCCGAAACCCATGTGGCCGAACGAGAGGACCCCGGTGTTGCCGACATAGATCTGCAGGCCGAGAACCATGATGGCGTCGATGAGCATGGCGGTGACGAGCCGCTCGGCCGAGCCACCGACGGCGATTTGATACAGCAGACCGCCACCGACCAACGCCCCGAACAGCACGGCAGCGCCGAGCAAGGGAAGGTACAGATCGCGGCGATGGTCGGGGAACATCAGACTCGCTCGGCGTGGGCCACGGTGATCAAACCCTGGGGGCGGAAGATGAACAAGAGCGCAATGAGGACGAACACGACACCTTCGGTCAGCTCGGCGACGCTGGCCGGGAGCTGCGATCGCAACAACACTTCGGCCAGACCCAGGGCCAGACCGCCGAGCACCGCGCCCCGAAGACTTCCGAGCCCGCCGATCAGGGCAGCCAGGACACCCTTCAACATCGGATCCGAGCCGGCCGTCGGTGTGGTGTTCCCGGCTCGCATCAGCCAGAAGATGGCGGCGATGCCGGCCAGGAACCCCGAGAGGGCGAAGGCTCCCCGAATCACCGAATCGGACCGCACACCCATCAGGCGAGCGGCATCGAAGTCGGCGGCCGCGGCCCGCAACGCAAGCCCGAACATCGTCTTCTGCAAGATGGCAACGGTCACCGCGAGCGTGACGATGGTGACACCGATCACGACGGTGTCGAATACCTCGACCGTGAGCGGCCCGATCGAATAGGTGTTGGCGACCCAGCCCGGTCGAGGGAAGGACTTGACCGAGGCCGAGACGTACATGAGAAAGATGGCCGAAACCAGGAAGTGGATACCGAACGAGGTCAACAACAAGGTGAAGTCCGAGGCTCCGCGCACGCGACTGAACGCCAACCGTTCGATGACGAGGGACGTAACGATCGACACGACCACGACCAGCGGGGCGACCAGATACCACGACCAGCCGGCCTGGAATGCGGCATAGCCCGCATATCCGCTGACCGTGATCAGCTCACCGTGCGCGAAGTTCAACAGGTGCATGACACCGAAGATCACGGCCACGCCGAGTGCCAACAACGCGTAGATGCTGCCCCGTCCCAAGCCGTCGATGAGATTCTGGAGGAGTTCGATCACGACTCAGCCCCCCACGAAGGTGTCGAAGAGATCCTCACGGGCCAACAACTCCTGGCCCGACCCGTCGGCCACGATCACGCCACTGCGCAACACGTACGCCCGGTCAGCGGCCTGCAGCATCCGGGTCGCGTTCTGTTCGACCACCAGAATCGTGCGGCCCTCGGCCCGGAGCCGGTCGATCAGATCGAACACGAGGTCCACGATGATGGGGGCCAGCCCCAGGGACGGCTCGTCCATCATCAACAACTTCGGCCCGGACATCAGGGCCCGGGCGATTGCCAGTTGCTGGGCTTCTCCGCCCGACAGGAAACCGCCCGATGTCGTCCACTTGTCCCGCAGCACCGGAAAGAGTTCGGCCATCTCTTCCAACAGCTCGACCCGGCGAGCGTGCGGGACCGTGACGCCACCGATTCGCAGGTTCTCCTCGACCGTCATGTCGACGAAAATTCGTCGATGCTCGGGAACCAGGGCCACCCCGGCCCGGAGCATCTTCTCCGGCGTCTGACCCGTGACATCGTCGTCGCCCAGATGCACGGTGCCCCGACTCGGCATCAACAAGCCGGCGATCGACCCCAAGAGCGTGGTCTTTCCCGCGCCGTTGGGGCCGATGAGGCCGACGACCTCACCTGCCCCCACGGACAACGAGACATCTCGCAGCGCCGTGATCGCACCGTATTCAGTTGTCAGACCACGAACTTCGAGCACGCTGCTCCTCGATCGACACTTCTGAGTGATGCGTTCTCGGACGGCTACTCGGTGGCGACGAGAACATCGGTGTTGTTCTCGACCCGGACGATCGGCACCGACTTGGGCGGAATACCGTTGGTGCCGGCGTAGGTGATGGTGCCGGACAGACCTTCGAATCCGGAGATGGCCCGGACGGCCTCGCCGATGTCGGCGGGCTCGGAGCAACCGCAGTCGAGCATGGCCTGGATGCCGAGGAACATCGAATCGACGTAGAGGCCCATGAAGCCTCGGCTGTCCAACGTCTCACCCTTGGCCGCTTCGAAGCCGGCCAACAACACGTCGTTGCGGTCGCCCGGTTCGATGGCGATGTGGGGCGTGTGCAGGATGCCCTCGTTGTTGTCCTGGGACACGATGCCCGTGGCACTGAGTGCATCGACCCCGATGTAGGTCAGCCCGTCGAGGCCTTGGCCTTCGAGCTGACCTCGCAAGGCCGTCACCTGAAATGCCAGAGCGGCGGAGAAGACGATCTCGTTGTTCTCGGAGATTCCGGCGATCTCGTTGACCTGCGAGGAGAAGTCGGTGTCGGCACCCCACACGTAGGTCTGGGTACTGACGACCTCGCCGCCGCCGTCGGTGAAGGTGGCGGCGAACACATCAGGGTTCACGCCGGTGTAGGGCACGCCCTCGCCCTCGGTGAACACGATGGCCCGGGTGAATCCGTTGTCCAGGGCCCAGTTGGCGGCAGCGGCCGACATCTGATTGTCGTCGAAGGTGACCAGGTAGGAGTTGTTGGCAGCATCGGCCAGTGTCGGCTCGGTCGAGGCAGCGACGAACAAGGGCACCTGACCCTCGGTGGTCTGCAGGATCGGCAGCGCGAAGTCAGCGAAAGGCGGGCCGATCAGGAAGTTGGCTCCCCAGTCGAGCAGCTCGAGGGCGGCCAGACCGGCGTCGTTCCCGACATCCTGGACCTGCACCTCGACGGGAGCGCCGTTGATGCCGCCCGAGCAGTTGATCAGTTCGGCAACGTAGGGCACCAGCTTCGAACCCGGGATGTCGACGAAGCCGACGACATCGCTGAAGTCCATGGCCATGCCCACCTTGATGGGATCACCGGACGGGGCCTCGGCGCAATTCTCGAGATCTGCAGCGAGAATCGCGTCGATGTCCAGGCCAGCGGCGCCGGCCGAGTCATCGGTGCCGGCCGAGTCATCGGCGCCGGCCGAATCATCGGCAGCATCGGAACTCGACCCGCCACAGGCGGCGGTCAGCAGAGCAAACGCAAAAACGAGCGCAAGCCATTTCTTCATTGATTTCTCCCATGGGTTCCTGACCGCTCAAAACTGGTCAATCGTTCGGATCCGAACATTTGGTGCCGAACCATAGTCCGGCTTGGTGCCGGGCAGTCAAGGGTCTGTTTTTGGTGTTTCGTCTATGTTGACCTCGATGATGGCGGTGGGCCCGTGTCTCACGAAGCCGCCAGAGCTCACCGACCACCGAAGAGAGTCCCTGACCATGATCGACCTCACCACGCCCGACCTCTACCTCGAGGACATCCCCTACGACACCCTTGACCAGCTCCGGCGCACTCCCGGTCTGGTGTGGCACGACTACCCGAACACCATCACCGGCGAGCCCAGAGGCTTCTGGGCCGTCACCCGTCACGCAGACATCCAGTACGTGTCCCGCCATCCCGAGATCTTCTCGTCCGCCATCGGCCATTCCAATCTGTGGGACCTCGAAGCCGATGCCCTCGAGGCTCGGCGATCCCTCATCGACTCCGACGCTCCCGACCACACCCGACTACGGCGAGTGGTGAGCAAGGCCTTCACCCCCAAGAGCCTCGACAAATGGGAGGGAGCAACCCGCGACATCACCGCTCATCTCCTGGACGAGTTCGCGGTCAGAGGCGGCGGCGACTGGGTCGACCTCGTTGCCGCTCCCCTCCCCATCAACGTGATCCTCGCCATTCTCGGCGTGCCCCGCGCCGACGCCGACTTCCTCGTCGAACTGTCCAACTATCTGGTCGAGGGCACCGGAGACCGGCCCTCGCTCGCGCCCGATGCCTATGGCAACGTCACCGAACTGCGACTGTTGCCCTTCGCCAGCCCGGCCTCCCATGCGTTGTTCGAATACGGCGGCCGGATCGGGGCCGAGCGACGAGCCGACCCCCGGGACGACCTCGTCACGCAACTGGTCTTCGCCGAGATCGACGGCGAGAAGCTGAGTGAGCGCGAGTTCCGCACCTTCTTCCAGCTGATCGTCTTCGGCGGAAACGAAACCACTCGCACCGCCCTCAGTCAGGGCGCCATCGCCTGGGCCAACAACCCCGAGCAATGGCAACTGCTGGTCGACAACCCGGGACTTCTCGATGGTGCCGTGGAGGAGACGTTGCGCTGGACGACACCGCTGCTCCACATGCGTCGCACCGCGGCCGTCGACACCGAGTTGGCCGGCACCCCGATCAAAGCCGGCGACAAAGTGGTCATGTGGTACGCCGGGGCGAACTTCGATCCCGAGTTCTTCCCCCGTCCCGATCAGTTCGACATCACCCGAACCGACAACCTCCACCAGTCCTTCGGCGGAGGTGGTCACCATTTCTGTCTCGGCGCCTACCTCGCCCGCATGGAGATCCGTGTCGTGCTCGAGCAGATGATCGAGCGGGGCATTCGGTTGGAACAGCGAAGCCAGCCGACCCGTATCGCATCCAATTTCGTGCACGGCATCGCCTCACTCGAGATGAGCGCAACCCAGGCCTGAGGTAGCGGGCGCAGCCGAGCCGCTCGCGGCTCAGCCAACCGAAGCGACGAACCACCAGGTGATTGCCAGCAACACCAACGCCAGGACTGGCAGCACCAGCAAGGCCAAGGCCATGCGGGTTCGACTGGCCTCGTCGTCCGGCGTCGCTTCGTCGGCCCAAACCCAGCCGTCGGTGCCACCGATCCGCGCTCGGGCCAGCGCTCGTTCAGAGCCCTCGATGAGATCGAGCAACCGGTCGTGAGCCTCGGTGATCACCATCATGAAATCCGCATCTCCGCCCCGGTCCGGGTGATGGATCTTGGCCAGCTGTTTGAAACGCGTCTGCAGATCCGTCGGTGTGATGTCAGGCGACACACCGAGGGTGCCGGCGAGGCGGTGACGCTCGGAATCGATGTCGAGACGATCGGGACTCCTCATCGCGATTCAGATGTGCTCGAGGTAACGGTCGCGCTCGAACTCGCTGACCTCGTCACCCTCGTCTCCCACCGCGTCGGCGTAGAGACCCAGTTCATGACGAGCGAGGCTGAGGTACGTGGTGGAGAACTTCTGACCCAACCGGTCGGCCAGGCTCGAGCCGGCGAAGGCGGTGATGGCCGAAGCCAAGGTCGTCGGCAGCGGGGCTGCGTCGCCGGGATCACCGTACTTGTCGCCTTCGCCCTTGGGACCAGGATCGAGGTTCCGTTCGATCCCGTCCAGCCCCGCAGCCAGGACCGCAGCGATGGCGAGGTAGGGATTGGCGTCAGCTCCTGCCGAGCGGAACTCGACCCGATTGGCCGGTGAGTTCTCCTCCATGATGCAGCGAGCCAGGACCGTGCGATTGTCGCCGCCCCACACCACATGGGTCGGGGCAAAGGTGTACGGGCGTATCCGTTTGTAGCCGTTGACGGTCGGCCCCGAGGTGACGAGCGACATGGACACCGCGTGCTCCATGAGACCGCCGAGCCAGCTCCTCATCAGCTCGTTGGGTTCCTGGGCCGAATCGGCGAAGGCGTTTCGACCTGCAGCGTCGTTGAGGCTGGTGTGAATGTGCATGCCCGAGCCGCCCTCCTCGGCCCACGGCTTGGCCATGTAGGTGGCACGCAGACCATGTTCCCGGGCGATCTGCTTCACCACCGACTTGAGCAGCGCCGTGTTGTCGGCGACGCGCATGGCCTCGCCGTAGGTCACGTTGATCTCGATCTGACCGCAGGCGTACTCGGTATTCGAGCTCTCGACATCCATGCCGGCGCCGATCAGGGCTCGACGCATGTCAGCGATGGCGGCTTCGAGTTCGAGGCTGTCGGTGAGCGAGCTGTACTGGATCGAGTCCTGGGCCGGGGTCCAATCGGGTCGACAGACGAAGTTCTCCAACTCGGTTGCGACCATCGGCGAAAGCCCGGCCTCGTGGCAGCGAGCGATCTGAGTCGCCAACACCGATCGCGGCGACATGGGCTGCGGATCGCCATTCAGTTCCGTGGCGTCGGTGAAGACCATGACGTAACCGGGACGGTGCGTCAGGATTCGGGCCGTGGCCAGGTCGGGCCGCAGGGTCATGTCTCCGAACCCGGCCTCCATGTTGATCCACTCGTTGTCGACCAGATCGCACAGAACATCGAAGGTGAACAGGGCATCGGCAATGTTCACTCCGGACTTCCACGCCCGTAGGAAACGATCCACGGGTACACGCTTGCCCCGCAGGTGCGTGAACATGTCGGGGTGGGAGACCTCGACGGTGTGGATGTCGTTGGCGGCCACGAGGGCGCTGAAATCGTCGATGTTCATCGTTCTCTCCCTGCTTCGCCGTGCTCGGGCGTCAGTTTCCGGCGCCGGGAAACCCTAGGCGGAATCGTTCCCCAAGGGCGACCGGCGAGCCGGACCACTCGACAGTCGTTTGGATCCAAACTATCCTCTGGTCCGTGACCGTGCACGAGCCGTTCCTCGATCTCGGCGACGACCACGCCGACCTCGTCAGCCACGACACCTACACGTCGGGCGTCCCGCACGCCACGTTCGCCCGACTCCGGCGAGACGAGCCGGTCAGTTGGGTCGACGAACCGAACGGGTCGGGCTTCTGGGCCGTCACCAAGTACCGCGACATCATCGATGTCAGCCGCACACCGGACCTCTTCACCAGCGCCGAGGGCATTCGGCTCGAAGAGATGGATGCCGACGAACAGGCGGCCCGTCGCACGATGATGGAACATGATGCACCCTCGCACACCCGCTTGCGCCGGTTGGTCAGCCGGGGCTTCACCCGGCGACGCGTCGAGAGCTATGAGGAGCAGATCCGCGACCTCGCCGCCGACGTGGTCGACGCCGCCGTCGCCAAAGGCGACATCGACTTCGTGACCGACATCGCCCAGCAACTGCCGATGAAGATGCTCGGCCGACTCCTCGGAACCCCCGACGCCGATGGGCCCTTCCTGGTCGAACAGGGCGATGCGCTGTTGGGCAACACCGACCCCGACTTCACCGATCACGTCGTGGATCAGGTCGACACCGACGAGTTCCGCCTGATCCCGTTTCGTTCCCCATCGGGGCTTCGCCTGTTCGACTACGCCCGCCAACAGGCAGCGCTTCGGCGCACGGATCCGACCGACGACATCATCAGTCAGTTGCTGGCCGAGACCACCGATGGATCGGTCCTGACCGAACACGAGTTCAACAACTTCTTCGTACTCCTGGTCGCAGCCGGCAACGACACCACTCGCTACACCATGACCGGGGGCCTCAAGGCCCTGCTCGAGCGGCCACACCTGATCGATCATCTGCGCGTCGCCGATGACCAGCAGTGGTTCGATGCCGTCGAGGAGATCCTTCGCTGGACCTCGGTCACCATGCACTTCCGGCGGACAGCGACCCGAGACGTCGAACTACGGGGCAAACAGATCCGGGCCGGCGACAAGGTCGTGATCTACTTCGTTTCCGGGGACTACGACGACGAACAGTTCGCCGACCCGTACCGCTTCGACATCACCCGTGATCCGAACGACCACATGGCCTTCGGCCGGGGCGGTCCTCATTTGTGTCTGGGTGCTTGGCTGGCCCGCATGGAGGTACGGGTGACGTTGCAGGAGTTCCTCCGACGAACCCAGACGATCGAGCAGATCGCCCCCGAAACCCGCCTCCGCTCCAACTTCATCGCCGGCATCAAGTCGCTCCCCCTCCGCATCACGTGACCGACGCGTCACGTCACCGACCGGGCCCGAAGGGCGGTGGGTCAATCGGGGGACTTTTCGAGGGTACGGAGGATTCGACGGAGTGATTGCGCCATGGCTTGCTTCTCGGCTGACGAGAGCGCCGAGCTGATACGGGCCTCCTCGCCGTTGAACAAGGGAAAGATCGTGGACATCATGGTGTTGCCCGCCTCGGTCGAGGAGATCAGCACCAAGCGCCGGTCCGACCCGTGGGTCCGTCGCATCACGAGGCCGCGCTTCTCCAACGTCGAGACCACGCCGGTCAACGTCCCCTTGGAGATACCGGCCTCGGCCGCCAGGTGACGGGCCTCACGTTCACCCCACACCCACAACACCCACAACGTCGTGAAGGCGGTGAAGGACATCTCGAACGAACCCAGCACACTTCGTTCGAAGTGGTGACGGGCAGCATTGGCGACCCGGAAGATGTTGGACACCGCCGCCATGGCCTCGAAGTCCAGTTCGAGATCACCGATCCGGGCTTGGATGTCCTGTTCGGCCTGGCTCAGATCATCGTTGTCGCTGCTGGAGAAACCGGTCGGCACGAAAAAAGTATGCTCAGGTCAGCGATGCGACCGTCGATCGCATCAGATCCCACACTGCGGCAACGTGATGGCGTTCGGTTCCCTCCACCCCGATCGAGACTCGCACCATCCAACTCCCATCGAGCTTCGACGCGGTCAGGTAGGCCTGGCCCGACCGATTGATGTTGGCGACCCACTGTTGGGTGTGAGCTTCGAGTGCCTCACCGACCATCGGTGACCCGTCGGCCGTCGACGGGAGGTGTCGAACACAAACCGTTTGCAGCGACACCGGCGCCACGAGGGTCCAGCCCGGTTCGGCGTCGATCTGCTCTGCCAACCACGCCGCACTGTCGAGGTCCCGCCGCAGCCGGCCCCGCAACGCCTCGGGACCGTCGAGTCGCAGGTGGAACCAGAGTTTGAGTGCCCGGAACCGTCGACCGAGCGGTAGCCCCCAGTCCCGGTACTGGGTCACCTGACCGTCGGCGCTGGACTGGAGGTAGCTGGGGTTGGTCGACAACACCCGGACCAGGTGTTGAGGGTCGCGCACGTAGAACAGCGAGGTGTCGAGGATCGTGCCCAACCATTTGTGGGGATTGAAGGTGATGGAGTCGGCAGCTTCGACGCCTTCCCACATCGAGCGCCGTTCCGGCAGGATCATGGCCGACCCCGCCATCGCTGCGTCGACGTGGAGCCACGGCCGGTCGGCCGAACCGTCGGGGCCCAGTCGGTCGAGGACGTCGACGATGGCCGGGAGCGGATCGACGGCGGTGGTGCCCGTGGTACCGATCGACGCGATGACGGCGGCCGGTCGACGACCGGCCGCCAGATCGGCAGCAATCGACTCGTCCAGCGAAGCCGGATCCATGGCTCGGGTCCAAGGATCGTGGGCCACCGTGCGCACGTTGTCGAGACCGAAGCCCGCCACCGACGCCGCCTTCACCACCGACGAGTGGGCCTGATCGGTGGCGTACACGACCAGGGGCTGTTCGACCGATTGGAGCCCTCCTGCGGCTTCGCTGAACTCGCTGGCACGTTCGCGTGCCACCAGGAGCGCCACGATGGCGGCCGTCGACGCAGTGTCCTGGATCGTGCCGACCCAAGCTCGGGACAGCCCGACGAGTTGACGCATCCAGTCGCAGACCACCTCCTCCACCTCGGTCAACGCCGGGCTGCTCTCCCACGAGATGCCGAGGCTGCCGATGCCCGACGACGCAAGATCACCCAACACCGACGCAAGGGCAGCATTCGAGGGGAACCAGCCGAAGTGCATCGGGTGCTGGACCGTGGTCACGCCCGGCACGACGACCCGGTCGAGATCGGCCAGAACGGACGCGAACGGTTCGGGCTCGGTCGGTGGCACGTCCGGCAGCATCGAGCGCACCTCTCCCGGCGCGACCTGGGCCAGCACCGGCCGAGTTTCGATCGATGCTCGATAGTCGGCGATCCAGTCGATCAGCTCGTGGCCGGCCGCTCGGAACTCCTCTGGCGTCATGGCCGGTGAGGGTAGGCCACGCTGGGTCGCCGTGCCCAGTGTTCGTTACCGCGAGTTCACCCAGAGTTTCGGCGGGCGGTACCCCAGCTCCTGACCCCCGTCACCCCGTCCTCATAGGTTGCGGGCGGCCCAACGAGGGCAACGTAGTGCGACATTCGCACGAGAACGGAGCGGAGCACATGGTGGACGACGGGGTGTCGAACAAGTCGGGCAACACGCCCTTCGCCGAGATCAGGGCCCAGCGCCTGAGCCGGCGATCCGTACTCGGAGGAGGTGCTGCCGCCGCCGTCGGATTCTTCGGGGCCAGCATCATCGGAGCCGGCCCGGTCGCCGCTCGCACCACGACCTCATCGGGCCCGTCACTCCTCGGTTTCAAGCCCATCCCGCTCGGCTACTCGGATCACATCGTGGTCCCCGAGGGCTACACGGCTCGCCCGTTCATTCCGTGGGGAACCCCCATTCTTCCCGGTGGTCCGGCCTGGAAGGGCACCAGCAACACCGCGAAGGAACAGGAACAGCAGATCGGGATGGGCCACGATGGCATCGGCTACTTCGGCCTCGGGGGCGGGCTCGATCACGGGCACTCCCACGACGACATCGGCAACCGCCACGGCATCATCTGCGTCAACCACGAGTTCACCGACGAGGCCTTCCTCCACGACGGCGGCATCGAGGACTGGACACCGGAGAAGACACGCAAGAGCCAGGCCGCCCACGGCGTCTCGGTCATCGAAGTGAAGCAGGTCGACGGCGAATGGAACATCGTCGACGACGGCGGCTACAACCGGCGCATCACCCCCAACACTCCAATGGAGTTCACCGGACCGGCTTCCGGGCACCCACTCCTGCGAACGGCGGCCGACCCCGACGGCACCTATCCGGTGGGCACCGTCAACAACTGCGGCTCGGGCATGACGCCGTGGGGCACCTACATCACGTGCGAGGAGAACTTCAACGGGTACTTCGGTTCGACCCTGGGCGAAGCCTTCGAACCGACAGAACTCCAGAACCGCTACGGCATCACGGCCGATGGTTTCGGCTACCAGTGGCACACCACCGACGAACGGTGGGACGTGTCGGCCCCCGGATACGAGAACGAACACCATCGGTTCGGCTGGCAGGTCGAGATCGATCCCGATGACCCGACGGCAACCCCCAAGAAGCGCACCGCGCTCGGCCGATTCAAGCACGAGGGCATGGCCATCGTGATCGGCCGCAACAATCGCGCCGTCGCCTACATGGGCGACGACGAGCGTTTCGACTACCTCTACCGATTCGTCAGCGACAAGCCCTACACCTGGTACCTGCGTCGAGGCATGAGCCCGTTGGACGAGGGCGTGCTGTACGTAGCCAGGTTCGATGCCAATGGCAAGGGCGAGTGGCTGCCACTGGTCCACGGTCACGGACCACTGACCGCCGAGAACGGCTTCGCCGATCAGGCCGAGGTCCTGATCAAGACCCGGATGGCGGCCGACGCGCTGGGTGCAACGCCAATGGATCGCCCGGAATGGACCACGGTCGCCCCCGACGGTTACTGCTACCTGACCTGCACCAACAACACCCGTCGCCAGGAAGGCGACGAGAACGCTGCCAACCCACGAGCCGACAACGAGTGGGGTCACATCGTCAAGTGGTACGACTCCTACCAGCACGTCGGCATCAACTTCGACTGGGACTTCTTCGTGCTGGCCGGCCCCGGCGACGGGGTGGACGGCTCGACCAACACCTCGGACAGCGCGTTCGGGTCACCGGACGGCTTGTGGGTCGACCCCGATGGTCGCCTCTGGATCGAGACCGACGGCAGCCAGCCCGACGATGCCAACAACCAGATGCTCGTCGGCGACCCCTCGACCGGGGAGATCCGACGGTTCCTGACCTCGGTGCCGGGCAGCGAGGTGACCGGCATCACCATCACGCCCGACCAGCGGACGATGTTCGTCAACATCCAGCACCCGGGCGACGGCGATCCCGAGGTCTCCAACTGGCCGGCCGGCACGCCCGGAGCCGCTCCCCGGGC
>CALACD010000328.1 GCA_937890445.1 uncultured Acidimicrobiia bacterium
TCCGATCCGATGTCGGCGTTCGTGTCCTCGAGCAGCGCCTCGAAGATCGGATGCTCACCGAGCTGATGGTTGAGCAGAACGGCCACCTTCGATGGCCGCCCGACCCGGAGTTCGAGGTGGGGCTCGCCGCAACGGCCTTTCCGAGGCGCCGGTTTGAGCGGCTGCGGCTCGATCTCCGGGGCCCGAAGGTGGTCCCTCTTGGTTCGGATGATCTTCCTGACCGCCCGGAACAGGCTGGTGGCTTCCTTGGCCATCACGCCGGTGAAGTGGTCGGTGACGGTGCCGGAGCTGGTGCGAATGATCCGCAACTCGATCGGGTGGCCCCGATACTCGAGACCCCCTTCCCAAATGGCTCTGGCCAGCCGCATCGGGCGGATCTTGCGGCTGAGTCGGCGCCCATTGCTGGTGAAGCCGGCTTCGGTCAGCAGCCGGCCGGTGGCGTTGGCGCAACTGACCGAGCGGTGACCACAGCGACCTTCCATCGCTTGCCGCAGGCTCTCGACCGCATCGGTCGGCAGGCCCCGCAGTTCGACGAAGACGCCACCCTGGACCCGACCCCTGGTGTTGGCCACATAGGCCGCCTGACGCCAGAACATGAACGCGGCGAACCGATCCCAGCCGGGTGCATCCGTCTGGTCATCCGGGTGGATCTGACGAGGCAAGCAGAGAAACACGTTGGGGAACCCGAACCCGAGAAAGGTGGCGTCGGGATCGGAGAATGCCTCGGCAATCGGCACCACCGACAAGCCGTCGTGGACCACGCTGGTCACATGCGATGCGTCGACCACCAGTTGGGCACCGCTCGAGAACAGCGTCTCGGTCGTCAGCTTCGCCCCTTCGGTGAGCCCGGCGAACAGATGGTCCTCGTCGTGCACACGAGGGTTCGGTGCCATCGTGGACGACCTCATCGGGCAACGAGGTCGAGACGGAGATTACGGATCATGACCCGTGAACGACCGAAACGGGACCATGCTTGAGGACGAAGCCGTCGGCCCCGATGTGCCAAGCGTTCCGCTCAGCGGATGCGGCTACTTTCTTCCGGCAAGCACCGTCGCGCCATCAGCCCCGGTCTGCTCGTAGTGCACGGTTCCGGCCGGGACGTCACACCATTCACCGGGCCCGAAGGTCTGGACCTCATCTTCGAGAACCACTCGGAACTCGCCCCGGGTCACCATCAAGAGGGCCGAGAACTCGTGGGTGTGGAACTCGCCGTCGCTGTTCGGGTCCCATTCCTTCACTCCGACATCGCCATATCCCTTGTCCGCCAACAGCGTTCGAAACTCGTTCTCGTTCATGACTGCACGTTAGCGCTCGAGACGAATCGGGCCCGAAACAACGACGCCGAGCGCAGCACGTCTGGTCACGCTCGCGGCGGGCCTCTCCCCCATCAACCCTCCGGGGGTCGCCGGTCAACCCCTTGGCACCAGAGTGAACGGATGATCGGCCTGGTCCGTTGGTCGTCGTGGTCGTGCCCGGCCAACACCAGATCGACCCCAGGAGCGACCGGGGCGGTCGGCGTCATGGACAGCTCATGACCGGGTTCGGTTGCGGTACCGGTGAACGCGTTCTCGGGTCTGACAAAGCTGCGAACAGTATTGACGGTTTCGCAGGGGTGACCGGTCGATGTAGACATCGACGCAGCGTTCCGCGGAACAGACACCGATTCGTTCGACCCCGATCTGGCTCACGGTCTCGAAGAGCGCAAGGGAACCTCGGGCCGACAGTCGTTCGGATGGCGACATCGAGTCGGCGAGGCCGACAGCGGCGGAGACCACCGATCCATCGGTCGTGGCGTCCATCGTCAGGCTCGCATGGCCGAGCAGACCGTTCAGCACCTCACAGACCAAGACGGGATCCGGGGCTGACCGGAACATCTCGAACCAACCGTCGGCCACCGCGACCACCTCGTCAGCCGAGAGGCCATCGAGTTCGGCTCGCCCGCCCGAGAACGGCTTGGTGGTGATGCCTCGTTCGCGAGCAGCGGCACAGGTCGGTGTCGAGTACGCATTGATCACCCGCACGACCAGATCGGGGTCGAGTCCATTCGCCGCCCAACTCAGCGTCGGCGCAGGTCGATCGCCGATTGCGGCTCGTCGAGAACCGTGCGCGTCTTCGGCACGGTTCAGGTCACGGACAGCCATAGGGCACCACCGTCGAGGAATCGGGAAAACTGATGCCCGGCGATGAGCTCTCGACCCGATCTCGCATGATCATCAGAATCCTCCCCACATCGGCCCACTCAACTATTTAGATTCACTAACTATCTAGCCGCCGTCCCGGAGTCCGTCAATCTCGTCGGCCGAGCCCGCGGGCCGACAGGACGCCGCCGCTGACAGGTGTTCGTTCTCTACGGCTGAGGCTGACCGGCCGGCGTCCCGAGCTCTTGGACCTCGCTGGCCCGGCGAGCACGTCAACCGAAGTAAAGATCTCTTGACATGTAAAGACATCTTTACCAAACTGAGTGCATGACCTGGACAACAGGACCTCTCGGGCGCCTCACCCACCAAATCCTCGACCTCGACTACGGCGACGAGCAGGAACGGCTCCGCTACTACGAGACCTACGCAGTCGCAGTACACCTGCAACTCATCGGCCTTCCAGCGACTGGCGCTGTTGTGATCGGTGTGGCCGGTCGTTCCGCAACGGGACCTGTGCTCGTCATGCTGGGCATGGCGTTTGCAGCCATCCTCCCCGGGCTCATCCACCTCGGACGGCACAACGTGCGCACCGAGTCGATAGCGACGAGCAAGCGGAATCGGGGCTACATGGCAGCGTACGTTCTTTCCTGCTTGACGCTGAGCATTGCAGTCGCGGCCCGTGGCAGTGGTTCTGGTCTCGGCGGCGCAATCTCGATCGGTTCTGCCGTGGGCCTTGGGGTCGGTTTCGTTGCCGCTGTCCTCGCGTCCCGTCGACGAAGCGGCGTTGACGACGCTGTCGATCCCGGGTCCTGACGATGGCTAGAGCGAGCGGGCCGATTCGGCCAGAATCTAGCGACGACGTTGCTGCCGAGCGCATCAGGGCCCGGCGAAACGAGCTCGGCCTGAGTCAGCAGGCGCTGGCCAGAGCCACCGATGTGAGCCGGCAGACCATCATCTCGATGGAGCAGGGCAACTATGCACCCTCGGTCTACCTGGCGCTGCGCGTGGCCGCCGCCCTCGACGCGACGGTCGAGGACCTCTGGAGCTGACTCCAGAGGGGACGTCCCGACCGAACTTGTCACCGAATCGAGGGCCGCTTGCACGCGTGTGTGGGAGAGAGAGGTCCAACCGATCGAAAGACACGCAGGAGCGGACGACCAGATTCGAACCCGCGACCCTCACCTTGGCAAGGCAAGACGGGCCGTCCGATACGTCCGACCCAGTCCCGCCAACGTCGACAGGAACACGTTCGCATCAAGCCCGCTGCACATTCGCGCTACCGAACGGCTCCTGGAAATCACCACCACCGGTTCGCAGGCCTCGGATCCTCGAGTACCTCTGCACAGTGATTGTCGAGCACCACAATGGTGCCGTTCCCGAGTGGCCGCTGTCGTTGTTGAGGCATCAATACGCGCGGCGAAGTGTGCGCTCTCGCCACATCCCCGACCAAAGCGTATGCTGGCATACATGCAGCGCACGACCGTGAAGCTCCCCGACGAACTCGACGCACGCCTTCGACACGAAGCCGAACGGCGCGGAACCACGGTGTCGGACCTGACCCGTGAAGCAATCGAAACGTTCCTCGGCACCCAACCAGGTAGACGGCGACTTCTCGCCGCTGGCGCCGGTGCAAGCGGCCGCGACGACATCTCTGAACGCATTGAACAGATCCTCGCCGCCGAGGTGCAACCATCGCTCTGATCATCGACGCCGGCCCGCTCTACGCCTACGTCGACCGCGATGACCGCCACCACACCGCTTGCCTCGATCTGCTTGAAACCCACCCAGGACCCCTCATCGTCCCTGCGCTGGTCATCACCGAAGTGACCTACCTCATCGGCACTCGCCTCGGCGCTGGTGCCGAGGTCCGATTCTTGGGTGACCTGGCAGCAGGCAACCTTCTTGCCGAACACGTCCACGCAGGCGACTGGATGCGGATTGCTGAACTCGTGGCCCAATACCGAGACCTTCCCCTCGGCACCACCGTCGCTTCGGTGATCACAGCAGCAGAACGACTTGGCATCACTGAGATAGCCACACTCGACCGACGACACTTCATCGTCGTGCGCTCCAAACTTGGCGATCTCAGCCTTCTGCCCTGATCCAGCAGCGAGCAAACAGGTCCTCGTCTCCGACGGGGCCGTCAATATGCAGCGCCGCACTGGGGCCGACGTTGAGCCTTGCTCGGCAATCGACGCCCGTGATTCTGTGACGCGATTATCGCGCATTGCCGTAATGGTTCCGTCCCTCGACGTCGTGTCGCAACGTCGCGGCAAACCCGCTCGCGATCCACACGTCCGCGAGTGGTACCTGCATAGGACTGCGGATGCCGGTCATCGGGGAGGTGGGTTCAGCTTGGTGGCCGCAGCTCCTGGAAGTAGTAGAACGCCCGCTCGTTGGTGTCCGGTTCGATAGACGAGTACCCGTTGCGCTCGTAGAAGCGTTGGGCATCCACATCGCCCTCGTCGACGTTGATCTCGATTGCGTCGATGCTCACGGTTAGGGCGTGCCCATGGAGAAATTCGAGGATCGCCGCGCCGGTTCCCTCGCTTCTGCGACTCGGATGGACGAACAGTTCGTCGAGCAAGCCGACACGTCCTGCGTACCAGACGTTCGGCCTGACGCTCACGAGTGCCACAGCGAATGCCGGGCTTCCCGCAAGGATGGCGAACATCGACTCACTGGCGAGGAGCGTGGCGAGTCGCTCGCTCAACACGACGGCGCCCGGAGAGGGCGTTCCGAACTCGGTGTTGAAGTCGTGGAGGAGCCGCCCGACCTCGGGAGCGTCAGCGGCGTCGGCCAGACGAGGTGCGTCATTGCGTTTCACGTTGACGAGGCTACGGCGAGCCGAACGCCGTCAAGGCGGCTCGCCCGGGTCGGGCCCATCGTCGCGCCTCGCTCGTAGCAACACCGAACGGCCCACCACCACCGTGTGCCAGATCGGTCACTTTGAGATCGGTTGGAGTTCGCCCTCCTCGAGGCAGCGCATGCTCCCGTCTCCCGGCGACAACATCGCTTTGCGATAACGGCGCCACGAGCGGCCAGATCGCTCGCTATTCCGTGACGTCACGAAGGGGCCGAACTAGGGCGGACCCTCGGCATTGAGGAGCGGAACGAACTCAAGGTGGCTCCACCGAGACAACCGGGCCCAGCGCCGTCCCAATCCGGTATCACTTCGGCGATCGCACCGGATCCACAGAAGCTGATCACACTCAGGGAGCGAATGCATCTGGCACGTCGGACATGATCCTTCGCAGGTAAGGAGTCACTCGCCAGACTTCATCGTCCGTGTCGGCGTCGACGCACGACCAGTAGTAGATGGAATAGGCGTGAAGTCTCGCGTTGCGGGTGAGAAGTTGAACGATCTCGGGCCATCGCTCCTGTTCGTCCATCGGCAGTGGAGTGTCCTCGCTGGATTGCAGGATCGTCTCCATCAACGTGAACCGCTCGTCGTCGGACAGCTCACCGGAGGTGTAGGCGTCTACGAATTCACCGATGCGGTGCTCGTCTGCGACCTCCCACTCCCAATCCTGCATCGACTGGTGGATAGGGAAGCCGAAGCGCTCCGCAAGGCTTCTGATCGCAGCCGATGTTGGAAATCGCCAAAGGTGCTCGGGCACGCTCACCGAGCTGAGGCTAGGTCGAAGGGCGTTGGCCGCCACCGGAGTTGCGCAGCAACGATCGTTGCTGTCTCCCCGCTCGTAACCGGCGCGATGTGCGGCGCGATCGCTCGATTCGGCGGGCACCGCCCGTGATGGTGTATCGTAGGTGTATGGCACGTACCAATATCGATATAGACGAAGACGCCTGCCGCGAGGTGATGGATCGCTACCAGCTCGCCACCAAGCGCGAGGCAGTCAACCTGGCGCTGAGACGTCTCGCCGGCGAAGCGCTCGACCTCGACGACGCCCGAGCGCTTCGCGGCTCAGGTTGGGACGGCGACCTGGACGACATGCGCGCAAGTCGCGCCGAATGATCGTCGTCGACTCCTCGGCGTGGATCGAGTTCCTCCGCGACACCGGCTCTCCAGTGTGCAACGCCGTCGACCGCCTACTCGACGCAGACCTTGCGGTGTGCGACGCGATCTCGATGGAAATCTTGGCCGGCGCCCGAGACGACCACCATCTGTCCCAACTGCGGGGGCTGATCAACCGGGCGACGATGTTGCCCACGACCCCAGCTGACTTCGACGAAGCTGCTGCCCTCTACCGAATCTGCCGCCGAAGAGGAGAGACGGTCCGCAAACTGATCGACTGTCTCATTGCGGCGGTGGCGATTCGGGCGGGAGCGGAACTCCTCCATGCCGATGTGGACTTCGCTGCCCTCGAGCGACACACCGAACTGCGAAGCCACCCAGTGTCCAGATCCTGAGCTCTGAGCGCTGCAAACCCAGCGCATAATCCCGAACCTGAGCCGAGCACCCACCACTCGGGAACCGGCGAAGTCGCGCACCTCCAACGCCGACGAGACCGGCTCATCATCACGTGCAGCCAGCCGCCGATAACGCGATCTCCGGCCGCTGCCGTCGCACCCGCAGCGCGCCAACACGACGGTCGACTTGACCACGTCGAGCGACTCCCGCTCGAACATCTCGAAGAAACTGGTCACAGAATCGAAAGCGCCGAGCACGTAAGAGGGCTATGGAGCCCACCACAACCCGAAGCAACATGCCAACCTCGATGCCAGCAAATCACAAAGCCCGACAAACCACTTGAGAAGGGCGCACGAATCGTAGACATGTCTACTATTCCGACCGATCGGAAAACAGGCAGAGACCCATCGAAATGGGCCTCTGACCAGGGGTCATGTTGGAGCGGACGACGAGATTTGAACCCGCGACCCTCACCTTGGCAAGGTGATGCTCTACCAGCTGAGCTACGTCCGCATGTGGGGGGTGAGTATAGCTCGGTCCCGAATCTTTCAATCCTCGAACACAGATCTACCGATCAGGCGGTGTGGGGATCCCGTCGCAATGCCTGGGGACCCGTCAGCCGCAACCAGTCATCCTCGTCGTCGAATTCCGGCATCGGTCGATCACTCGACCGCGTGACCGCTCCCGAGGCGGCACCGGGCGACGACTGCCGGATCGAGTCCCTGCCAACGACCGCGTGACCCGAGGCAGCTGGCGTCGGCGAGGCCACCACCGTGGAGCCTCCCGCCACCGACGCAGTCGAAACCCGGTGGGCGCCGCCTCGGGGCACACCTGCATCGGGCGTGCCCTGCAGGCGGGCCCGCGGATCGGTGTGACGCCAGTACCAGAACGTGAGAATGGCCAGGAGAAGAGCGACGATGAGAAGCCCGAAAATGATGAGCGTCACCGTTTGGCCAGTGTCGTCTGCAGCTTGTTGAGCCAACACGTTCACTGCATCACTCGCCGATTCTTGGGTCTGACATCTCGTCCCTCACGTACCACCACCGACGAAGTTAGCCGCTCAACTCTGGTGTTGGGGGCACGAGAACGTGGTTCTTCCCCCAATCTGGCGTCTTTGCAGCTCACGACCATCCTTGGGACACGATCCGCCCCGAATTCGGACCGGCTGGAGTAGGCCGGTGTGGGAACCTCCGTCGCGCAAGAAGACGCTGACCACGGAGCGCAGCGTCCTGGCAAGTCGGTTCACTTCGTCGTCGTCCAGTGATCCAGCGCGGCGACCCGGGTCGAGGCCCGCTCGCCACAGCGTCTCGTCGGCGATGAGATTACCGACGCCGGCGATCCGTGACTGGTCCAAGAGCCGGGCTTTCAAGGCCACATCCCCGATCGTGACTCGTCGCCGCAACTGCGTCGGGGTGATCGTGAACACATCTGCTCCGAGCGCGTCCTCATCAGGGTCGAGCTCGACCCCTCCCAACCGACGGGGATCACGGATCCGAAGGTCACCCCCGTTGTCGAAGCGCAGTGCGAAGCGGTCCCAGGCAGGTTCATTGCGAGAGCTCGAATATTCGAGGGAATCGATCGATGCCGTGCCGTCGACGATCAGCCGACCCGTCATCCCGAAGCGGAGCCCGAGCCGCACACCGTTGGCGAGATCGAGGATCAGCAGCTTGCCGATGCGGCGGACCTCGTCGACCTGCTGATGCGTTGCTGCATCGGTAAGCGTGGCCGCGGTCGCACCGTGCTTCAGGAACCAGGGGTCCGGGGCCTCCACCGACATGATCGTCCGTCCCACCACGGTCTCGGCTGACCGACGGTAGATCTCGATCTCGACCCCCTCAGGCAATGTCGAACCCCACCGACCGTGCGGTTCGACAGCATCGTTCGTTTCGTCGACCGGGACCCGGTCCGGGCAGGACACGCAGACCCATCGATCAGTCGACCTTGGCCTGTTCGTCGAGGAAACGACCCATCATCGAACCGAGCGCCGGGAAGTCGATCAGGAAACCGTCGTGACCATGCACCGAGTGCAGGACCTCGAACGACACGTCGGTTCCACCGGCGACCAGCACATCTCGCAACTGCTCCTGCTGGCGCGGGGTGTACAGCATGTCGCTGTCGATCGATACGACCAGCGTGGGGGCCGTCACTCTGGCCGCGGCGGCCTCGATGCCGCCCCTCCCCCGTCCGATGTCGTGCAGGTCCATGGCCTTGTTCAACACCAGATAGCTGTTGGCATCGAACCGTCGCGCCAACTTTTCGCCGTGGTAGTCAAGGTAGCTCTCGATCTGGAATCGATCCCAGAGGGCGAAGCTGTCCAGGCGGTCGAGCGGGGTGCGGGCAAAACGATCCTCGAAGGACTGGTCGGACCGATAGTGGATCTGAGCGATCCGGCGTGCCAGCATCAGACCCTCGGTCGGTCCTTCACCATCGGGCGCGTCGTAATAGTCGCCACCGTTCCACCTGGCGTCGTTGACCACGGCGAGACGACCGGTCTGACTCCAACCGATCTGCAGGGCGCTGGCGGCCGCGGTGCTGGCGATCGAGATCAGGGCTCCAACGCGGTGGGGAAACATCACCGCCCACTCCAGTGCCTGCATTCCCCCCATCGAGCCGCCGATGACGGCGTGCCACCGACGAACCCCCAACCGATCGGCCAGCACAGACTGGGTTCGCACGATGTCGCGCATCGACACCATGGGGAAGCTGCCGCCATAGGGACGGCCCGTGCGGGGGTCGAGGCTCGCCGGGCCCGTCGTTCCCTGACAGCCTCCCAGGACGTTCACGCACACGACGAAGTAGCGGTCGGTGTCGATCACCTTGCCGGCACCGATCAGGTCGTTCCACCATCCCTCGGAGCGCTGTCCCGGTGCGGTCCCACCGGCAGCGTGGGCATCACCGGTCAGGGCGTGACACACCAGCACGGCATTGGACGAGGTGGCATCGAGAGTTCCCCAGGTCTCATAGGCGACCACGATCTCCTCCAGCACACCACCGCCTTCGAGGGCAAAGGGTCGACCATCGGCAACGACCGCGAAACGCCGCCAGGCCGGCGGATCGCCCGGCATCCAGGCGCCGCTGGCAGGAAGTTGCGCCCGCGAAGACCGACGATGCATCGAGGACGGTTGCAGATACGGGTCCTCACCGGTCATGGTCCCAGACTACCGATGACGCCCGGACAACGACGCTTCCACCCGACCGCACTCACCACGGCGCCCACAACTCGTCCGCCCACACTCGTCCGCCCACAACTCGACCGCCCTACGTGGTCGGCATCACCTTGTCCCCAAGCGATCGATCCACCATTGGAGACAATCGCCGGGGGCGCCGTAGGCCATGTTCATCAGCCGTCCGATCTCGAGCAGGATCTCTCGGCGACGATGGGGGCCGACACCCTCGGCCTGCTCCACCAGCAATGCCGCTTCGACCCATGCCCCCGTATCGGCCGGAAGCGGGACGTCGGCCAGATCTCGGGCCGCGAGCTTGATGGCGTCGACCGACAACGCGGTGCCGAACCAACGGCGGTAGGCCCAGACCACCACCGGTGGAGCGAGCAGGACAGCGGCCACCGCGTTCAGATCGTCCGGTTCGGCGTGGATCGACAGGACCGGCGTGACCGGGACCAGGGACCCATCTCGATCCACGACCGGCTCGAACACCTTGGACTGCGTGGGTAGCACGACCTTGGGGCGTGCCTGCTGCTCGGCCCAACGACCGACTCGGCCATCGAGCCGCGAGCGCTCGATCACGGGACGAGACCATGTCTGTTTGGCGAACTTCATCGGTGCCTGTCCCCAGGAATGGGTCAAGGGATCGAGCGCACCGACGGTGACCACCCGGGGGCGTGGATCATCGACCTCGCCCTCGACGCAGGCGTGAGCCAACCCGTAGTACTCATCGCGAAAACCGGCAGTGGCTCGCACCATCGAACCAAGCGACCCATGGGTGACCAAACGGTCGAGTCGGGCGGCGGGTGCACCCAGGGCGACGGCGACGACGTCGGCCAGTCCGTCACGGCCCAACTCCACCGCCTCGGGCACGAGCTGTGGGTCCGCTCCACGGGAAAGCCCGACCAAGCCGTGATCGGGCCTCGAGCCGAGATCGAACAGGGGTGCCCACACCCGGACGCCGGCATCGAACACCGCCTCCCGGGCGACCCAGACGTGGACGAGACCGACGGTGCCGGCAAGTTCGGCCCGAAGCCCGGCCACATCTCGAGATGCCAGCAACGATTGGGGCAGAACCACACAGACCC
>CALACD010000329.1 GCA_937890445.1 uncultured Acidimicrobiia bacterium
GAACGACCGCGGAGCGACGGTCGGCCACCTGCGTTCCGGCGGCACTCGCCGTCGCTCACGACGGCCGGGGACGCCGGAAGCAACTCGGGCGAAGGGGCTGATTGCCGAAGCCTGACCTACGATCGGTTGCTTGCCGGACCGGTTCGTACATCTTCTTCCCCTCTACCTAGGCGGATTCATGGGGCCCTTCGGATCCCTCATCATCCTGCCGATGCTGCCCGAGTTGCGCACCGCGTTCACGACGTCGACCGAGGCCATCAGCTGGGGATTCTCGGCCTATATGTTTCCCATGGCCGCCTTTCTGCTGATCTCGGGAACCATCGGCGAACGCCACGGACGGGGCCTGGTGTTACGAGCCAGCTTCGGCCTGTTCGTCGTGGCCTCGCTCCTGACGGCGTTCGCACCGAACCTCGGGTTCTTCCTGGTGGGACGGGCGCTCCAAGGTGTGTGCAACGCCTTCTTCACTCCCCTGCTGCTGGCCAGCCTGACCGACGCGTCAGGTCCCGACATCCTGGGGCGTCGCATCGGCATCTACTCGTCGTTCCAGGCCGCCGGTGGAGCGATGGCCCCGCTGGTCGGGGGCATTGCCGGCGACACCAATTGGCGGTACGCATTCATCGGCACGGCCGTCGTGTCGTTCCTTCTCGCCGTCGGCACCAAGAGCAGTTCGTCGACCAGACCGGTCACCACGGCATCGTTCCGCTCGCTGGTGCGACCCAAGGTGATGTTCATCGGTCTGGCGGCCTTCTTCGCCGCCGCCGGCCCTTATGGGGCCGCCGTGCTCGTCGGACTGAAGGCCCGCGACATCTTCGAACTCAGTGCCACCACGGCCGGGCTGGTCATTCTCGGCGGCAGTGTGTCCGGGCTCCTGGTTGCTCCCAGTTGGGGATGGCTTCTCGACCGGCAAGGGCCCCGCAGGATGTCGTCGTTGGTGATGGCCGGCACGTTCGTCTCGTTGTCCTGCGTCGGGTTCGCGAACTCGGCAATCGTGTTGACGTTGACGTGGATCGTGACCGGGGCCTTCATCGTGGGCATCGTCGTCGCACTCCAGGGCCTGGCGGCAACGGCGGTTCCCGAGAACCGGGCCGGCGCGCTGTCGGCGACGATGTCGTTTCGCTTCTTCGGCCACGCCCTGGGGCCGATCATCTGGGTCCCTGTCTTCACCAACCATGCCACTTCGGCCTTCGTCGGGGCGGCGGCGCTCGGCCTCATCGGGGCGGTCTCGCTGTGGGCGGCGTCGGGTATGACCACCGCCAGCCCTTCTCCTGCACCGCTTTGACCGGTCACCCGACTCCCCGATCCGAGCGAGCGACAACCGGGGTCTTCCCCGATTGTCCGACGACGACACCGCCCTAGGTTGTGTCTTGGCAGCACAGCCGGCGGAGGGAGCGGGCCGGGCCGAGGACTGACCTGGGGTAGTTGGAGGGGTACCCCAGGCCCAGCTTCTGCTCGGCCCGATGCCGGTGGCTAGACCCGCCTCCGGAGTGCCTCCAGGGCCTCATCGGCGTGTCCGGTCATGCTGGTCTCGCTCTTGACGACGGCGAGCACGCTGCGGTTCGTGTCGATCACGAAGGTCACGCGCTTCGTCGGGAGCGGCCCGGCTCGCTTGACTCCGAATTGCTTGGCCACGGTCTTGGTCGTGTCGCTCAACAACGGAAAGCCCAGTTCGTTCTCTTCGTCGAATGCTCGTTGCCGATCCGACCGATCGGCGCTGATTCCCACGATCGTTGCCCCGAGTTCGGCGAACTCGGATCTCAGATCACGGAAATGCTTGGATTCGATGGTTCAACCAGGCGTTTTTGCCTTGACGTAGAAGTACAGGACGACCGGCCCGCTCTCCAACAACTGGGACAACGTGACCGTGCTCCCGTGTTGGTCCTGGACCGAGAAGTCTTCGACGACATCTCCGACGTTCATGATCGAGCCTCTCGTGTGGATCGTGACCAGACTAGGTGCCGGGACAGTGCCCGGAGGGAACCCCAGGTGGTTTTGGGGGCATTCCCCAGCAGCCTGGCCGTCTTCCGAGCGGCTCAATGGAGGGCATGACAAGCGCTCCCACCACCAGCACTCTGCCGTCGGCCGACCCATCGAGGTCACGGGCTCCCCGTCTGGCCGATCTGGCCGACGCAGCCCGACCCGACCGCAATCGAGCGATCGACGCCTACCGAGCTGCTGCCATGCTGGCAGTAGCCGTCGGCCACTGGATGGCCATCGCCATCTCGGCTGACGCCGAGGGGCGAATCTCCGGCGGCAACGCACTGGAGCACGACCCGTCGATGGCTTGGATCAGCTGGATTCTCCAGGTCATGCCCTTGTTCTTCGTGGTCGGGGGGTTCTCGTCGGCCATGTCGCTCGACTCCCACCAGGCCACGAACGGCCGACCCCAGGATTGGGTCGCGGCCCGACTTCGTCGCATGTTGGCTCCCGCCATCGTCCTGGCCGCCACCTGGCTGATCCTCATCGCCGGCGGATACCTGGTCGGCCAGGGCGCCACCATCGCTGCCGGTGCGGCTGCGGCTGCCATTCCCCTGTGGTTCCTGTCGAACTACACGATCGACACGGCCATTGCACCGTGGGTCCTGCCCCGTTTTCGCAGCAACCCTCGACGGTTCACGCTCGTGGCCGTCAGTGCCTTCATGGGACTCGAAGCTCTCCGGTTCGCCGGTGTCGCCGTACTTCCTCACCTCAACTGGGTGTTGGGTTGGCTGTTGTTCCAGGTCGCTGGGTTTGCCTGGCGTGATGGCCTGTTGCCGACCGGGCGCCCTCTGGCCCTGATCGCTGCGGCGTTGTGGAGCGCCACCATCGCCGCCGTCGTCATCGGGCCCTACCCCGTATCGATGGTGAACTTCCCGAACCTGGTCCATTCGCCGACCAATCCGCCGACGCTCGCCCTGTTGCTCTTCGGCGCTGCCTACAGCGCCACCGCCATTCTGGCCGCTCCCGTGGTCTCGGGTTTCCTGACTCGAAGCCGCCGGGCCTGGGCCGCAGTCGTCGCCGCCAACTCCTTCGCCGTCTCGGTCTATCTCTGGCACATGACCGCCGCGGTCGCGGCCAGCGCCGTGTTCTACCTCTTTCGGGCGCTGCCGACCGCTGCGGTGGGAACGAACGACTGGTGGTTGCAGAAGCTGCCGCTGCTCGCGCTGTCCCTGGTGTTCCTCACCGGGATCGTGGCCGTCGTCAGCCGCGTCGAACGAACGGCTCTCCTCGCCCCGAGGGCACCTTGGCAAGGTGGTCCGGCCTCGATGCTGGTCTCGGCCGCCGTCGTGTCGGCTTCCATCAAGCTGTGGGCCGGCGGCGACATCGTCGGGATCGCTCTTGGTTGCGCCTGTCTGGTGACAATCTGGATGGTCAGGATCAAGGCCGGCAAGGGCATCTGACCGGGGTCTCCCCCGCCCTCACCGGCCGGCGCTCATACTCGGCGTACCCCGCCTGGTGCCAGCGAGTTCCCGCCGCTTCCACACGCCTCGCCCCGGGCGTCGATCACACCATCATCTGACGCGTCGTCAGCGGTGGTTCGCCTTGCTGACGGCGGCACTCGCCGCGGTCACCACGGTGGCCGGTCCGGTCATCGCCGGCGTCGTGGTCGAGAACCAGATCGAAGGATCGGCCGAAGGATTCGGCCGAGGCCTCGTCTTCCTCGACTACGCCTCGGGCACGCATCTCGACGTGGCGGGACAGTCCGACTGGGATGCCGGCGCCTACGCCACCAGCAATGCCGATGCGGCTTCCGGTGGCAGCCTCGCTCTGCAGCATCGAGGTGATGTCCCGCCGTCGGCCACGCCGAACTGGTGGAACACGGCGTGGGGTGTTCGGCGCTGCGTGACGGTGAACAATCCGGGGACCGCGACCACCGAGACACCGGTCGAGATCGTCTTCGACACCAACGCCGCCGTGTCGAACGGCGAAATGATCGTCGGTGGCGACGATCTACGAGCCATCGACTCGACAACCGGGCTGGAGCTCCCACTGTGGGTCGAAGGAACCATTCCGGCGACAGCGTCCGAAGTCTGGGTCCAGCTGGCCAACGTGCCGACTGGTGCCTCGGAGTTCTGTCTCTACCACGGCAACCCGACGGCACCGACGGTTTCGGACCAATCGGCCGTCTTCACCTACTCGACCGCGTTGGCTCGGTACTACACCGTCAGCGAGAAATGGGACGGCTCGACCCTGTCGTTGGTCAGTTTCGTCGACAACAACACGGTGACCGTCGGGGGGAACGCGCCGATCACCATCAATCAAGGCCAGGTCGTCGCCATCGGAGGCGTCAATCGCAACACCATCATCACCGCCACGGGGCCAGTGACCGGCGCATCGACCGGTGATACGACCGACACCATCATTCCCGAGAGCTTCGCCGACACATCGTTCGTCTTCTCCTCCCAGCGCAACCAGCAGGTGATCTGGGTCCGGTCACCGTTCGGCACGTCGACCCTCGAATTCCAGGTCGGCGGGGTACCCGTCAACACCACCATCAAGGGGGCTGCGGCCCCACCGGCGGCGACCCAGACGATCACCCCGGCCGACGGGTCGGTGGGGATCATCGCCGATGCCGGCGCAGGTCAGGGCGTCTTCGTGCGATCGACCAACGGTCAACGCTTCCTGGCGGCCCATGTCGGCGACGCCGCCGGCACCGACGCCGACGGTCTGATCGGCGTTCCCTGGTTGGGCGAGGACGTCTACGGCGTTCGAAGCCGGTACCTCCAGGTGACGGCAGGCGCGACTGCTGCGACCTTCTCGATTCGGGGCTCCGATGGCACCAACCTGTCGAACATCACGGTCGGACCCTCGACGATGAACGTCTCCCAGGTGGCAGCCGGTCCGATCGCCGTTGACCGGAGGGGCCAGGGTCCGGCGACCAGGGTTTCGGCCAACGCCGAGATCGCAGCGTCGCAGTATGCCGATGAGAACGGTAGCGAATCGACCAGCTTCCTGCCCTACAGCCTCCTCGACCGCGAGTTCTATCTCCCGATCAACGCCAACTACATCGCCATCGCCTGTCCGGTCGTCGGTCAGACCATCACCATGACCGAACCCGGCAACGTCGTGACGAACCTCACGTGCACCAATCCGGGTGGACTGGCCGGTGCTCCCGGCAAGGCCTACGTCGGCATTCGGCTCGTTCCCGCCGGCACTCATCTGGAGTCGGCTCAGCGATTCTTCGTCTACATCGAGAAGCAAGCGTTCACCGACGAGATCAACTTGACCGGCGCCAAGGCGACGGCGCCCTCTGCTGCCCTGAGCCCTGCGCTCACCCTCGGCGAGCTCCAAGGCCTCTACGTCGGGTCAGGGTCGTGGGCCAGTCCTGCCTATGACGTCGGAACCAGCGGCGTTTTCGGACTACTCAACCTGCTGGCCACCGTGCCTGCGGGAACCACTGCGAGCGTCCAGATGGCATCGGGATCCTCGGCTGCTGCGGCGTTGGCCGCTCCGCTGCTCGGTCCCGATGGAACGCCGGGAACGTCCTACGGAACCGGCGGCGAGGTCGTCGCCGGCCTCCACGACTTCGACCAATTCGTCCGGTTCGCCGTCACCCTGACCTCCACCGACCCGCTGCTGACGCCCACCGTGCAACAGATCGACCTCTCGACCGATCTGGAGGAGCTCACGACCTCGTCGCAGGCCCTCACCACCGTGCCGGTGTCGGCGGGGCCCGGCCTCGCCTCCCACCTGGTGGCCCGGGCATACGGCACAGGCACCCTCACCTACTCGGTCGACATCCGCTACGTCGACGGAACGGGACTGCCTGCCGCCGACGCGGTCACCGTTCGTACCGACCAACCAGCCGACCACGTCCGGGTGGTCGGTGGTGCCATCGTTCAAGGCCAGGGGCCCCCTCTCGTCCTGGCCCCGGGCACATCGTTCTCGATCATCGTCGACGAGGACATCCAGCCCGGCAACGTCGTGACCATGGACATGACGGTGAGCGCCATCGAGAACGACGGCGTGGTGCTCGAGCACGACCTCCGCCTCGTGCTCAGCTCCTGAGCCCACACCCGATCCTCGACCTGGTCTGACAGACTGGCTGGATGCAACGAACCGTCGGCCTTCTCCACCCTGGCTCCATGGGTGCGTCGGTCGGCGCCGCGGCCGCCCGATCCCATGAGGTCTTGTGGTGCCCGGAGGGCAGAAGTGCCGTCACGCAGCAACGAGCCGACGACGCCGGACTCCGTGCGACGAGCTTCGCCGAGTTGTGCGCTCGATCCGAGATCCTGCTGTCGGTCTGCCCACCTGCCGAAGCAGTTCCGGTTGCCACCTCCGTTCGCGAGCAGGGATTCGCCGGACTGTACGTCGACGCCAACGCGATCTCGGGCGAGCGGGTACGCGAGGTGGCTGCCGCCCTGGCCTCGCCCGACGTCACCTTCGTCGACGGTGGCATCATCGGCCCTCCGGCGTGGCGACCGGGATCGACCCGGCTGTACCTGTCTGGGGAACGGGCCGACGACGTCGCCGAGCTCTTTGCTTCCACCGCACTCGATGCGGTGGTCATCAACGGCGATATCGGCACCGCCTCGGCCCTCAAGATGTGCTACGCAGCTTGGACCAAAGGATCGTCGGCGCTGTTGTTCGCCGTTCGAGCGATCGGTCGGCCATGCAGGCCGGCCCCAAGGCGTGGAGATTCGCCGGCGAGATGGAGGAGATCGCCGACACGTTTGCCGAAGCCGGCCTACCCGACGGCTTCTTTCGCTCGGCCAGCGAACTCTATGGCCGGCTCGGCTCGTTGAAGGACCGGCATGAACCACCCGTGCAGCTCGATGAGGTGATCACGCTGCTTCTGGCCGGGACCGGTGACGAAGCCAACGACC
>CALACD010000330.1 GCA_937890445.1 uncultured Acidimicrobiia bacterium
TAGCGCCACTCGTCTGCGGTCACCACGCGCTCCTCGGCGTCCTCGGGCAACGAGCGACTGAGACGGAACGAAACAGCCACCGACGGAATCCGGGCCGCGATCTGACGCCAGATGTCGAGTCGACGCTCGGCTTGCACGACCAGGTCCCCGAGCGGCTCGGCGAAGGTCGGCCCCAACGGATGGCGGGCCCCTTCGTTGAACTCGTAGGTGCCGGTATTCGGCACCATCAGTTCGAAGAGGCCGGTGAGATTGTGTTCATGGAGGAGGCGTCCGATCACCGAACCGGCACCGGCTTGACGCCCCGCCAGCTGTCCTGCCACATCGGCTCCCTCGGCCGACAGCATCTGCTCGATCTCGTCGAGGGACGCCACGCCCCCTCCGAACAGAACCGACGCAACATCGGCGCTGTCCGGAGTGGACGCCAGATAGACGGCCCCCTCAGCCAGCCAGACCTCGCCAGAGGCGTCGATGCGCAGGACTCCCGTCCGCCCATCGACCGCCAATTGCTCCAGAAGAGGAACCAGCGGCGTCTCGCTGAGGTCTCCACGAATGTCATCAGATTGGACCACGATTCCGAACGGTACCTCAAGGTCGACGATCTTTGGCCGATGGAGAAGTGTCAAACACCTACGCCGTGAGAAAGGCCCATGTTTACGAATCTCACACTTCGAACGAAGCTGGTGGCGATCGCCGTACCCCCACTCGTCGTTCTCGCCATCATCGCTGCCTACAGCGTGCTGCTCAGTCGCAGCGGCGCCAACGACATCGACCAAGTCGCGGGCGACATCCGCACGCTCGGTGTCACGGCGCTCGCTGCCTTCCTACTCAGTGCGCTGACGGTCATCGTCATCGGGCGGAGCATCACCGACCCGCTGGACGAGCTGATCGACGCGGCCGACGACCTGGCCACGGTGCGGCTGCCGATGCTGACCGAGTCCTTGCGGAATCCTGCGAAGGAGGCGCCCGAGTTCGACCCGATCTCTGTCGACAACAACAACGACGAACTGGGCAAACTCGTGATGGCATTGAACGCTGTCCAGGACAGCGCTCGCGACGTTGCCGTCGAGCAGCGCAAGTTGGTCCGCCAAGGTGTCAGCGATCTGGTCATCAACCTGGCTCGCCGCAATCAGAGCCTGCTCGATCGGCAGATCGAATTCATCGACAAACTCGAGGCCAGCGAGGAAGATCCCGACCGGCTCGAGGAGTTGTTCGGGCTCGACCACCTCGCCACCCGCATGCGTCGCAACGCCGAGAGCCTGCTGGTCCTGGCCGGGGCCGAACCCTCTCGGCGCCGAGGCGGACCGGTTGCGGTGGCCGACATTCTCCGCGTCGCCATGAGCGAGATCGAGGACTACCGTCACGTCCATCTCGTCAAGATCGACGACGGACAGATCGGCGCTCAGCCCGCGGTCGATCTTGCCCACCTGCTCTCGGAGATCATGGAGAACGCCACCCAGTTCTCGCCGCCAGACTCTCCGGTCGAAGTCAATGGCATGGCCCAGGACGATGGCTGTTACCTGATCTCGGTCACCGACCACGGGCTCGGGATGCCGCAGGACCAGCTCGAGCATTCGAACGTCACCCTGTCGAATCCAACCGAGCTCGGACTGGGCCTGTCCCGCTCCCTCGGATTCATCGTCATCGGTCGACTGGCGAAGCGTCTCGACGTCACCGTCGAACTCACCTACACCGAAGGAGGCGGCATCACTGCCCTCATCCTGGTGCCGGCAGCCATCCTGACCGGGGCCATCGTGGCTCCGGGGGCGCCGGCTTCGGCCGTTGGAGCAATGCCTCCGGCTGCAGCCTCAGCCCTGGCGGCTGCTCCTTCGCTGGCTCAGGAGAACGACGAACCGTCCTGGTTGCCTCCGACCATGCCCGATCGAGGAGCCAATCCGATCGGCGAGCGTGTGGCGACCGAGAATCCGGCGCCCGTCGCCCAATCCGAGGCACTGGCCAAGCTGCTGGGTCAGCCGGTGGTCGCGCCGACGATCGATCCCTTTGCCTCCCCGACCGAACCGGCCACGCCCTCGTTCGACACGCCCTCGTTCGACACGCCCTCGTTCGACACGCCCTCG
>CALACD010000331.1 GCA_937890445.1 uncultured Acidimicrobiia bacterium
CGGGCTTGAACACGGAACCGGTACTCCTGCCCGTTGACGACGGTTCCGACCACGACGCTGTTCTGTAGGCCGAGGTCGCTGCGCACGGTTTCGCCGGTCGAAGAGGTCTGCTCGAGGCGATAGCCGTCGATGGGTGCGCCGTTGGTGCCGGGCGTCGACCAGGTGATCGAGGCCGAACCGTTGCCGGCCACCGCACCCGGGGCCGCGAGTGCTCCGGGTCGCCCGATCACCTCGAACCGGACCTGGCCCACCGCCTCGCGTTCGGGGGACGAGGCCGCGTCGCGTATCGTGTAACTGACGATCGCAGTTCCGAAGAAGTCCGGGGTGGGCGTGAACACGATGGACCCCGGGCTCGAACCTCTCGCTGTGGTGCCGGTTGCCGTGCTGTCGGGACTGCCGACCTGGAACATGGTCAGGCCCTGACCGAGCGGGTCGATGTCGTTGATCAACACCTCGAGTTCGACCGGCTGGCCCTGGTTCGTCGACGCCGAGTCCGCCACGGCGATCGGTGGGCCCGCCTCGACCGCCGAGATCGTGACGGTGACGGAGCCGGTGGCTGTCGATCCCTCTTGATCCGTGACGGTGTAGGAGAACGAATCTGTGCCGGGTCGGGCATCGATGGGCGCCGTCAGCTGTACGAGGGCTCGGTTCCTGGTGATTCGAACGACACGGGGTTGACGCACGAGGTCGAAGCTCATGACATCGCCTGCGTCCGGATCGTCGACCAGGCCGGCCAGGTCGACCGGGATCGTCGCGCCGGCCTCGATGCCGATCCGGAGGTCGTTCGCCGTTGGCGGACGGTTCTGCGGTGGCAGGACCGTGATGGCCACCGATCCCGACACCAGATGTCCCGCCTGGTCGTCGACGCGGTAGGAGAAGCCGGCTGTGCCGTCGAAACCGGGGGACGGGCTGAAGGTGACATCGAGGACGCCGTTGCCCGATCGAATGATCTCGGCGACGCCGCCACGGGTGTTGTCGCAACAGATGAAGAACAGGTCGTCGTCGTCGGGGTCGGTCGCCTGTTGTGCCAGCGACAGGGTGATGGGTGTGCCGTGGGGCGTTTCGACGATCGCCGACCGCAGTGTGGGGGCTGCGTTGTCGACGACGAAGATCGTGATGGTTGCCGACGCCGCTAGGCCGTCGGCATCGGTGATGGTGTAGCGGTGCTGGCTGCTGAGGCCGCTGACCATGACCTGTACCCGCCCATTGGTGATGGTGAGTGCCGGGTCGTCCGAGGTGATCGTCAGATCCTTGGTGGAACCGTCCGGATCGAGGTCGTTGGCGAGGACGTCGACCGAGACGACGCGGTTCGCACGAAGAGGTCCGACCTGATCGTTGTTGGCGAGGGGTGGCAGCGGAACGGGTTCGGGTTCCACTCGTATCCGTACGTGCGCATCGTCGGTGTTGCCGTGGCCGTCGGAGATTCGGTAGGTGAAGGTGACGTCGTAGGCGGCATCGGGGCTGGCGTCCCCGGTGGTCCGGGCGACGGCGGGCGGCGGCGCTTCGAAGATCAGTCGTGCACCATCGAGGCGGAGTTGCCCGCGTCCTGGTTCGGTCGCCTCGATGACCTGGAGGCGGTCGCCGTCGGGGTCGGTGTCGTTGGCGGTGACCTCGAGTTGGATCGGCGCCTGGCCGGCGACGACGGTGAAGATGTCGTCGTTTGCCGATGGAGGTCGGTTCTCGACCGCGACGGGCGTCACGCCGATCTGCACCTGGCCGATCGAGCGGGCCCCGAGGGCGTCGATGAGGACGTAGCCGAACCGGTCGGTTCCGGTGAAGCCGTCGATTGGCGTGTACCTGACGGTCCCGTCGTCGAGAAGCTCGGCGGTGCCGTTGGCGGGCTGGCTGGCGATGCTCTCGGTCCGGACCGCGTCGCCGTCGGGGTCGCTGTCGTTGGCCGCGACCGAAACGACGATCTCCTGGCCGTGCCGGGTCCGTGCGATGTCGGGGCGGGCGTTCGGCGGTCGGTTGGGTTCGTCGACGCCGATCACCCGCACCTCGACGAGCGCTGCCGAACTGGCGCCGTCGGCGTCGACGACGTCGTAGCCGAAGGTGAAGCTGTCGGTGACGGTCGGCGCCAGAGTGATGGTCACGGTCTGGCCTCGCGGGCCGATGCGAACATCGGCATCGAACGCAAGGGTTTCACCCAGGCGCATGATCACCAACGCCGTACCCTCCGGGTCGTAGTCGTTGGACAACACGGCCACGGTGGTGCTGTGGCCGGGTCGCAGTTCGATGGTGTCGGACCGGACCACGGGTGGTTGATTGATGGGGTCGATGTCGACGACGCGGACCACGATGACGGTGGCCACCGGTTCGTTGCTGCCGTCGGAGATGGCGTAGCGAATGACTGCCCGCTCAGGGGCATCGGCGTTGGCTCGCACCCGAAGCCCGAGGCCGGGTACCTGCTCGACGATCAGGCCCTGAGCCCCGGACCATTCGACGACGTCCACCACGTCCCCGTTCGGGTCGCCGTCGTTGTCGAGCAAGTAGACCAGGCGGGAGCCACCTCGGGGAACAATGACGTCGTCTCGAACCGCAACCGGGGGGAGGTTGCTGGTTGTCGCCAGCACCTCGATTCGGATCTGGGCCTGGTCGGACGTCTGACCATCGGAGATCACGTAGTCGAAGACGTAGGTTCCGGCCGCGCTCGCCAGGAAGTCGAAGTCGCCGTCGCTGGCGAGATGCCAGGAGCCGACGTCGGGTATCGAGCCCGACCCGTCGGGCGCTGCATCTGGGCCCGGGCTCCGGATCAGGAAGGGTTGTCGGGCGATGATGAGCGCGTCATCGTCGGGATCTCGGTCGTTCCGCAGAACGTTCAGTCGGGCCGGATTCTGGGTGGAGGTGACGGCCGAGTCGTTGCGGGCATCCGGTGGGCTGTTGGCTGCTGCCAATCGGATGTCGATTCGAGCGGTGCCGGTTGCGGTTGCGTCGAAGTCGTCGGCGACCACGTAGCGGAGTTCGATCTGGGCCGCAGTTGCCGAGGGGCTCGGCGTGAAGGTGATCTGGCCAGAGGAGTCCCAGACCAACGTCCCTTCGGTCGTGTCGGGCCCTGCGATGTCGACCAGCGTCAGCGCGTCTCCGTCGGGGTCATCGTCGTTCAGGAGCACGTTGAGTGACACGGGCGCGCCTGCTCGGGCCGTGGCGACGTCGGTTGTCGTGACCGGGGGACGATTGTTGGTTGGAGCCCGCGTCGTGACGAGCACGGTGCCGGTGGCCCGGTCCGAAGCGCCGCGGCCATCGGTGATCGAGTAGGTGAAGGTGATCCCGCCGGTGAAGCCGGCAGCAGGGCTGACCTGGACGGCGTCTCGGGCTGCCGTGGTCCAGATCTGGGCGTTGGACGCGTCCAGTAGTTCGATGTCGTCGACCAGAAGGATGTCGCCGTCGGCATCCTCGTCGTTGTCGAGGACGCGAACGATCACGGGCGTGTCGACTCGAGTCTGCTCTTCGTCGTCTCGGGCGACGGGGGCGTCGTTCTCGTCATCGTCGTCCTTCTGGTCGGCGTCGATCACCTCGGCAGAGGCATTCTCGGGGTTGAGTCGGATCTCCTCGACCCCACCGGGGTCTTCGGTGACGGCATCGGAATGGTCGTCGGTTCGATCGGCCAGGGCTGCGCCCCAGTCATCGATTCGTTGCAGTGGCGTCGTGGCGTCGGTGGTCCACGAACCGCCGCTGTCGACATCGTTGATCCAGACCCAACCGTTGATCAGACGAAGACGGAGTTCAGCCCCTGCGCCCTCCAGGGTCACCTGGTCGCGGAGTTCGCCGTCGCAGAACTTCGAGAAGGTCGGTGGTGCGGTGACGACGGCGAAGATGCAGCCGTCGTGGCGAATCGGAGAGAGGGGAACAGCGCCGGGCAGTTCCCCGACGATCCCGATGTCTCCGGTGTCGAGATCGACGGAGAGCAGTTGTCCGTCACTGTCGACGGCGACGACGGTGGGGGCGGCGGGTCCCGGTTGTTGGAGGGCTTCGAAGCGGGCCGGTTGTTGGTCGGTGTCGAGTTGTCGATGGCCGATCTCGTTGGCCGTTCCGTCGCCATCTGGCGCGGTGAACAGCATGGTGGCCGTGGCCAGGACGGCAGTCGAGCCGACGGTGGTCAGGGCGGTGACTTCGACCGGCGTCTCGAGCGCCGGTGTCGTCCGGACCCGGTGGGCGGCTTCCGGGGTGAGCAACTCGTCGGGTTCGATCGGGAGCCGCCACACCTCCGCCGAGTCGATCAGGTGGATGGTCGCCGCCGTGCTGTCGACCGAGACGATTCCGGGTCCCGGCGCTTCGAAGACCGGTGTCAGCTCAGCGAGGGAGCCCGCGTCCATGAGCGTGGACTGGCGAAGCGACCAGACCGTCAACGGGTCAGTGCGGTAGATGATGGCCCCCGAGTCGACGGCTCGGATCGCGACATCATGAGGAACCGTCGTCTCGCTGCGAACCTGGTTGGTGCGGTCATCGACGAGCATCAATCGTGCCGCCGATCGATCGTGGACGAGGATGGTGCCAGGGGCCTGGTCGACATCGAAGTCCGAGCCGGCTTCGGCAACCTGGAACCCAGCAGTGACTTCGAGGACGGCACGGTTGAGATGCCCGATCGCACCCCGATCCCGATTCAGCAGCCAGGCGCCGCCGTCGTTGGTCGATGTCTGGGTTCCTTCGCGTCCGTTGGCCCGAGTGGCAGCCCACACGATGGTCAGGATCAGTATCGAGGTCAGGACCAGGGCTGCCGCCGAGCGCCGGGCGCGGGTGATCGATCTCATTGCCGTCGTCCGCCGGGGAGGATCGATGGGTATCGATGCGGGTTCGCATGCCGCGTCTGTTCGGCCACCGGAGTGACCTTCGACGCGTTCCGTCATCGGGTGTAGCTCGAATTCTCGGCCGACCGGACATGTTTGGCCTGCTCAAGCGCGTCGCACTTTCGCCGACGAGGAAGTGGATGTTGCGAAAGCCGCGTCCCCAACCCGCCTCCGAGGGGGCGTTGGTTCAGGTCGAGGGCTTCGACGCGCTCGAACCGATCGGTTCGGGCGGCTTCAGCAAGGTGTACCGAGCTCGGCAACGGGGATTCGACCGAACTGTCGCACTCAAGGTGTTGCAGGTCGGGATCGAGAAGGTCGCGCAGCGGCAGGCGTTCCAACGCGAGTGCCGGGCCATGGGCGTGCTGAGCGAACATCCGAACATCGTCACGGTGTTCAACGCGGTGATGACGTCGGATCATCGTCCCTGCATCGTGATGGAGTATTTCCCGGGTGGGACGTTGGGCGACCGCGTCGCCAACGAGGGTCCGATCGATGCCGACGATGCGGTCGCGATCGGGATCCAGATCGCAGGGGCGCTCGAGACGGCGCATCGGCGTGGCGTGATCCATCGCGACATCAAGCCCCACAATCTGTTCCTGTCGGAGTACGGGCGACCGGCCGTCGGTGATTTCGGGATCTCCAGCCTGTCCGATGAGCGAACGATCACCGGTGGGGGCGGTGGTATCACCATTCACTACGCCCCACCCGAGCTGATCGAGGGATCCCCGGCATCGCCGGCGTCGGACGTGTACTCGCTCGCGGCCTGCCTGTACACGTTGGTGGCCGGCACGAAACCGTTCCCACGAGGCGAAGGCCAGACGTTGACGGATGTCGCGAGGCGGGTCCTGGTCGAACCGGCGCCTCGCCTCGCGTCGGCTCGGGGTCCAGAGGCTCTGGCCGAGGTACTGCAGCGGGCAATGTCCAAGGACCCGACCGATCGGCCGGTGAGTGCCTTCGAGTTCGGGAGTCGCTTGCAGTTGATCCAGGAACAGCAGGGGTGGGCGCGTACTCCGTTCCCGGTGAGCGCCGTGGGTTCGCAGCCGCAGCCGCAGCCGAACCCGCAGTCGGAGTCGGAGTCGGAGTCGAGCAACGTGGAGGTTTCGCCGTTGGCCAGCGATGATGCGACGGCAACGGTTCGGCAACCCGGCGTCGGGGAGCTGGACCTTGCCGATGTCGATCGTGATCAGGTGCCAGGGGGCGATTCGGGATCGATACTGGGCCTGCTGAGGCCCGAGTGGCGAAGGCAACGATCGCTGGTGTTGGCCGCGACCGCCGTCGTCCTGCTCGTCAGCGGATTGGTCGTCGTTGCTGCGGGGGTTGGTCGACCGGAATCGGCCGGTGATGACTCGCCTCGCAGCGCCACCACGGATGTCTTCTTCTCGACCCCCTCCCCACCGCAATCGGTGGAACTGGCCGCCGATGGAGCGTCGGTGGCGGTGACGTGGGAACCGTCGATTCAGGCGGTTCGCTACCAGGTCGACCGCGTCGACACCGGAGAGATCGTCGAGGCGGAAGCCGCTCGGTCGACGCTGACGATCGAACCCGGGGAGCGGCCCTGTGTGCAGGTTCGGGCAGTTGGTGCCGGCGGCAAGATGTCGCAGCCGAGCCCGGTCGTCTGTCTTTCCTAGTCGCCGATCCTCCACCAGGCCGAACGTAGGGAAGGGCTCAGCCGCCGTCGATGGGGCCCGCTCCCCATGTCTGCTCGGAGGTGCAGCCCCGAACTGGTCGCCGTCGCGCTGCCTGCGTAGTCTGACGGTTCGTCGACGCCCGTCGCTGCGGGCATGAAGGAGTCATGATGCGCCTGCGACAGATCGCCCTGGTTGCCGCTGACCTGCGACCCGTCGAACAGCAGCTGATCGAGGCCTTCGATCTGGAAGTCTGCTTTCGAGATCCGGGGTTGGCGACCTTCGGTCTCCGGCACGGTCTCTACGCCGTCGGCGACCGCCTCATCGAGGTCGTGTCCCCGAAGCAGGACGGAACGACGGCTGGCCGGTTCCTCGATCGGCGAGGGGGCGACGGTGGGTACATGGTGCTGGTTCAGGTCGACGACGTCGACGGCCATCGGGAACGGTTGGCCGGTACCGACATCCGCATCGTGTACGAAGCCGAGGGGGAGGGCATCACCGGGTTGCATCTCCATCCGGCCGATACCGGTGGCGCCATCGTGTCGATCGACCAGGCCAGCCCGCCGGAGAGCTGGGGATGGGCGGGAGCGGACTGGGCGTACCACGCCGCTTCGTCGGTGGTTTCCGACCTGGTCGCCGTCGAGATCCAAGCCGTCGACCCCGCGTCCATGACCGCCCGCTGGAGCGTCGCACTCGGCCAGCCGGTCCAGTCCGATGGAACGATCGTGTTGGATGATGCCGTCATCCGTTTCGTCGGCGACGAGGACGGGCGTGGCGATGGGCTGGCCGCCGTCGACCTGGTTGCCACGGACCGGTCGCGTGCCGGCGAGACCGAGGTGATCTGCGGCACCCGATTCAATCTGGTCTAGCCCGGGCAACTCGACGGGCCCGGCGAACCGGGTGTGGTCGTCGAACCGTTCTCGTCCGGATTCATGCCTTGTCCGGGTTCGTTCGACGGGGGCCGATGGTTCGCAGGATGGCGGCGGCGGTGCGTTCCGGAAACTCCTCGTGGACGAAGAGCTTGCCTCCGGCGATCACCTCGAGGTCGACGGGGCCTGCGAACTCGCTCATCATCGTTCGGGTTCGTTCGACCGGGAAGAACGGGTCGTTTGCGCCCCACACGAGCTGCACCGGTGCCTTCATGCGGCGGTGGCATTCGGTGAGCGAGGCGAACAGGCCGAGGTCGAAGTTGCGGCCGAACTCGCCGGCAGCCCATCGGCGGTCTGGGTCGTCCTTCAACGGACGAAGGGTGAACTCCTCGAACTCGCCGTCGAGGAGGTCCCGGTTGCCGAAGACATCGCCGAGGACGAACTTGTTCCGACGAAGCCGGCGTTGGTTGGCGACGATGGCCAGCGGCGTCTCGAATCGTGGGACATGGCGGATGCGGAGAAACGAAGCGAATCGCCAATGGGCCTTCGGTGGCTGTTCGGTTGCGATGAGACCCCAGCCGTGCACCCGGGCATCATCGGCAAGAGCGAGCCGGGCGATCATCCCGCCGCTGTCGTGCCCGACGACGCCGAAGTCGGTCAGTCCGAGCTCATCCACGGTCCGACGGAGTGCCTCGGCGTGGGTGGTGATACTGGGCGTGATCGTGCGGTCGAATCGCGAGTCGCCGGCACCGGGCAGCTCGACCACGTGGCAGGTGACTTGGGGGGCCAGGAACGGTAGGAGTCCCCGGAAGGTCGCACCGTTTGCGGGCCAGCCGTGGCTGAAGATGACATCCGGTCCCGACCCGACGGTTCGGTAGGCGACGGAGCCGTTACCGACGTCGATGTGGCGGTTCGGGGGGTTTCGAAACATCTCGGCGGCAGCAGCGGCCGTCAGCGTTGTCATGGTTGTCCTTCCGGGAACCGGCTGCTGTTTCGGGCTGGGCGAGACGACAACCAACTTGTTGTAGTGATCACTGCGAAGTTAGTCGTAGGGGTCACTGCAATCAAGAGTCCCGAGGGTCGATGGCCGCGGACCCGTCAGACCGTCCGCATGGTTGCCCAGAGGCTGCCCTCGTCGAGGCCTTCGCTGTGGGACGGGCGCCGTGGACGTCGAGCCGAGCGCCACAGGTCGGGCAGGAGGGCATGGCGAACGAAGCGTCCTACGGCTCGGGCACCGTGGATCGGGTGGCGGACCATACGCAACGGATTGGCCGACCCCCGGAGTGGGTAGCGCAGTTGGGCAATCATGCCGGTCGGCACCGCTTCGCTGACGCCGTAGCGCTGGGGGCGGCGATCCTTGGGCATGAAGTAGGTGCCGAACAGGAGATCCCAGGCCGGGAGGAACACCGAGTAGTTGGAGTTGATGGCGCCGGGTTCGTTGGCGTGGTGCCAATGATGGAACTCCGGGGTGATCACCACTTTGTGCAACGGACGCCACAGCCAGCGCACGTTGGCGTGCAGGAACAGTCCGGTGACGATCTGCACGACGGCCAGTGCGCCGGTGAACTCGGTGCTGAAACCGGCAGCCAGCAGGAAGAAGAAGGCGGGTGCGATCAGGGTGCCGTCGAGGGGGTGGTTTCGGAAACCGCTGACCCAGTCGAGGTGTTCGGTCGAATGGTGGACCGAATGGAAGCGCCAGAGGAACGGCACCTCGTGGTACCAGCGGTGGGTCCAGTAGATGGCCAGGTCGAACAGGGCGATGCCGACCAGTGGCATGGCCGCTGGCGGGATCAGGTCGACCAGGGGTCGCAGCGCCAGACCCGGGAGCCAGGCCAGACTCAGGATGCCGACCGGGATGGCGGCCAGGACCGACAGGAAGTTCATGACCGGTCCCGACAGGGCATACCCCATGTCGGTAGCGACCTGGGGTCGGCGAAGGCGCTGGTCATGGCGTGGGAACAGTTTCTCGAACGGGACGATCAGAACGAAGAACAGCGGCAGCAGGAGCACGACCGACCGCTCGAACAGCAACGAGATGGTGATGATGGCGCCGGCCAGTACCGTCGACAACAGTCGCCAGCGGCCCCGGTTGGTGCCTGCCGGCTCATGCCGCCTCGGTTGGACCCGACGGACCCGAGGGTCCTGGGGAGGAGTGATGATCGTGGTCATGCTCGCTCTGTCGCAGCAACCGGGTCCATCGGTTCACGCCGGACGTCGAAGCGACGGGATTGAGTTCGCCTGGCCCAGGCCGATAGGCACGCATGCTCAGTGCGTGAACCGATCACGCACTTGGTTACGACAGAACCCGTGATGAACCAGACCGACGCCGACGCCGAAGACCGTGCCCTCGTGGCCCGGATCGCCCGCGGTGACCGCAGCGCGCTCGAGCAGCTGTATCGACGGCATGCGCCATGGATGACGGCCCGTCTCGAGAGCCGTTGTGCCGATCCGGATCTGGTCGACATGGCCCTGCAGGACACGTTCGTCTCGGTCTGGAAGTCGGCGAGGAAGTATCGGGGCGATGGTCAGGTCGGGGCCTGGTTGTGGGGTATCGCCGTGCGGCGCCTGATCGATCAACTCCGCAAGAAGCGTCCCGCGCCAATGGCGCCCGACGCAGTAGCCGCCGCCCAGGGCGGGCGCGGAGCCATTGGTTTCGAGGATGCGCTGATCGACAGTGGGGCCCATGGTTCGTTGGGGCCCGCCATCCGGAACCTGCACCCTGACCTGCAGACCGTGCTGATCGTGACCGCCATCGACGGTCTGTCGACCAAGGAAGCCGGCCATCTGCTCGGCGTGCCCCAGGGCACGGTGAAGACCCGCTTGATGCGGGCCCGACAACAACTCCAGGAGGCAATGTCGTGATGTACTCGACCGACCAAGCCCGCATCGACCGCAACTGGCGGGCCGTCACCATCGAGCTCGATGCCCCCCGGCCCGGGCGGTTCGAACAACTGCTCCGTATGGTGGGCCTTCCGGCACATCTCACCCGGCTGGTGGTCGCCACCCCGGCGCTTCGCCGAGCTTGGTTCGTCGCCACCGGTTTGGTGATGGTCCTCGGTCTGACCGCCGACGGCCAAGCCGACCGGGCCGGCCTGCTTCCGTTGCTGTTGCTGGCACCGTTGGTACCGGTGCTCGGCGTGTCGATGGCGTACGGCGTCGAAGCCGATCCGGCTCACGAGGCGTCGTTGGCGACACCGCTGAGTGGTCTGCGTCTCGTGCTGACCCGGGCCGCGACCGTGCTGGGCTTCTCGGTGGTGCTGCTGGGGCTCGTTTCCCTGGTTGCCGCCAACCAGGCCGTTTCCACGATGGCGGCC
>CALACD010000332.1 GCA_937890445.1 uncultured Acidimicrobiia bacterium
CGTCGTCGGTCGGATCCAGTCGGTGACCAACCGTCTGCCGACAGGCCGCGACGCATCAGCCCCGAATCGGGTTCTTGTAGGTGTCGAGGTAGGTGATCTCCTCGACCGGTGGCCGGTTGGCCGGCTTGAAATCGGTGCCCAGGGTGTAGGCCACGGGAAGGAGGCCGGCCTGGCTCAGATGGTCGGGAATGCCGAGCAGCTCGGCCGACTCGGCCTCGGCACCGAGGTGCAGCGTGGTATAGCAACTCCCGAGACCTCGGCTGCGAAGTGCCAGCTGGAAGCTCCACATGGCCGGGATGATCGAGCCGAAGAGGCCGGCTGCGCTGTTGGTGCTCTCGTCATCGAGTCGTCCGATGATGAGGGGGATCACCATGACCGGCACCTCCCCGAGCTTCTCGGCCAGGAAGTTGGCCGAGTCCATGACTCGACCGGTCTGGCTGGCAGCGTCGGCGGTCTTGGCTGCTTCGGCCAGGTAGGCGCCACCGATGCGACGGTAGATGTCGGCCAGCGCTTCCTTCTTCTCCGGATCACGCACCACCATCCAACGCCAACCCTGGCGATTCGAGCCGGTCGGGGCCTGGACTGCGAGTTGCAGGCACTCGAGCAGAACATCGTCGGGGACCTCGCGTTCGAAGTCGAGACGCTTGCGGACAGCGCGGGTGGTCGAGAGAAGAGCGTCGGTTTGGGCCAGGTCGAATTCCATGCCGTGAGTCTGCTGGCTGTCGGCGAGGTTGACCAATCACCTGCGCTTCGGAACTAGGAGGCCAGGGCTTCTTCGAGATATTGACCGAAGCTCCGTCGATTCGTGCCGATCGGCCGGCCTGCGGTGGTCGAGGATCGTCGGGGTTGGACGTCGGAACAGCTGCGGGGAGTCGGTCGAGGGCGGTTGTCGGAGACGTCGAGGAACACCTGGCGCGAGCCGGTGCTGGACCGCGACGTCACGGGGGAGGTGTGAGGTGCGGTGGCGTGGGCTGCCATCTCGGTCAGTGCCGACCGGGCTTCGACGAGACGTCGGAATGCCAACGCATCGCCCTGATGGCGATCGGGGTGAAGGTTCTTGGCCAGCGTTCGAAACGCAGCCTGGATCTCGCGTTGTCCTGCCTGTGGCGACACGCCGAGTACGGCGCGCGCAGTGGTTCCGTCCATGGAGCCATCTTCCGTGATGTGCAAACGGCAGATCCTTCTGCCTCCCCCAGCGTCGACGCCGATGCGTCCGGCATGAGCAGCGGAACCCCCCGCATCCGCCCGTCTCGCCAACGGAGGTGCGAGAGCGCCACCCAGCGTCGCTCTCGCACCGACGTACGGGATGCTTTAGGGTCGGGGGATGCCGAGCGACCGTGAGACCGTCGAAGCCTTGCTCCAGGCCGCAGGAGTGCGTCCGCCCGAGGACGAGATCGAACGCCTGGCCCAGCTCTACCCCGGGCTGCGAGCGTCGGTCGATCGATTCCACGAGGTCGCCACCGGCGACGAAGTCCAGGCTGCCGTCTACCGGGCCGCGGATCTCTGATGGGAGACGAGAACGGCACGACGGCGCCCTGGACCGTGCAGTCGGCGGGCATCGCGTTGCGAGACGGTTCGGTCACCGCCGTGCAGCTGGTGCAAGACCTCCAGGCCGCAGCCGACGTCCTCGATCCGCAGCTGGGAACCTGGCTCGTTCGTTTCGACGAACAGGCGTTGCAGGCGGCCGAGGCCGCCGATCGCGAGCTGTCGGCGGGGGTCGATCGGGGTCCCCTGCACGGCATTCCGCTCGGGATCAAGGACATCATCGCCACGGACGAGGGACCCACGACAGCACAGAGTCTGGTCCTCGATCCGACGTGGGGCGATCAGGGAGACGGGCCGGTCATCACTCGTCTCCGTCAGGCCGGCGCCATCGTCATGGGCAAGACCACGACCATGGAGTTCGCCATCGGGCGCCCGGACTTCGCAAAACCCTTCCCAATCCCTCGCAACCCATGGAATCTCGATCGGTGGACGGGGGGCTCGAGTTCGGGAACCGGCAACGGCGTGGCATCGGGTCAGATCCTCGCTGGTTTGGGTACCGACACTGGCGGCTCGATCCGTTTGCCTGCCGCCTACAACGGGATCTCCGGTCACAAGCCAACCTTCGGATTGGTACCGAAATCGGGATGTGTCCCGTTGGGCCTGAGCTATGACCACATCGGCCCCATGGCTCGCTCGGTCTGGGATTGTGCGGCCATGTTGTCGGTCATGGCCGGCCCCGATCCCTCGGATCGCACCAGCATGGCGCGTCCCGACGGGGTCGCCCCTTCGCTCACGGGCTATCTGGACCGACTCGATCAAGGTGTCGCTGGGTTGAAGATCGGACTGGTCACCAATCGCCGAGTGGCCGACGGCAGCTCACCGATCACGAGGGCCGTCTTCGACGCCGCCGTCGGGGTGATGACATCACAGGGAGCCGAGATCGTCGATTTCGAGGTCCCGTTGTACGACGAGCTGTGCGTGGCGGCCTTCGTCGCTCTCGAAGCCGAGGCGTTCGCCTGGCACCGGCCGATGCTGGCGAAGCGCTGGTCCGACTATGGCCGCCCGACCCGAATGACCATCATCCAGGGCGCCCTCGTCAGCGCCGGTGATCTGGTCCAGATCGAACGGGTCCGGCAGGTCGCCCGCCGGCAATTGCTGCAGAAGATGGATGCTCGGGGCATCGATCTGTTGGCCAGTCCCACGACCGGGTATGCGGCCACTCCGTTCTCGGGAGCCGAGCGTGAGGCGCTGTCCCAACGAGCACTGCACACGCCGGCCTGGAACACCACCGGGTTTCCTGCGCTGTCGGTGCCGATGGGGTTCGATGCCGATCATCTTCCGCTCGGACTGCAGATCATCGGGCGACCCTGGGCCGACGACTCCGTGCTGGCCGCCGGTCATGCCTACCAGGGGAACACCGACTGGCATCTCCACCAGGCGCCGCACCACGCCTGAAGGGTGGTCAGTTGATGCCGGTGTCCTTGGTGTCGGTGCCGGAGCGAAGCATGGCGCCGGGGCGGTTCTCGGTGAACTCGCCGCCGGCCGCGATCTCCGCACCGTTGCAGAAGACGTGGTCGAAGCCATCGGCTCCGCCATAGAGACGCCAAGCCCCTCCCGGCAGGTCGTATCTGGCCTGCGGTGGATGCACGGCGATGGTTTGGGGATCGATCACGTTGATGTCGGCGTGGAAACCTTCGGCCAGCTGCCCGCGATCCTGGATGCCATACATCTGTGCCGGCTGGTCGGTGATGTAGTTCACGGCCTGTTCCCAGCTGATCAGATCTCGCTTCTTCACCGCTGACTCCAGCATCGAGGTGGTGGCGTTGAACGTGGTGAGCAGATCCAGGTGGGCACCGGCGTCGGTGCCCCCGACCATGGTGCGCTCGTCGGCCCAGATCTCCGTTCGCAGCTGCCATGTCTCGTCGTCGTCGCCTCGGACCGGGGAGTAGAGTCCGGTCTGGAGTCGATCGTTGACCACGATGTCGCAGAGGACGTCGAAGGTGCTGCGGCCCTCGTCCTCGGCGATCTCGCCGATCGTCCGGCCCTGATACTGCTGGTTCTCCTCGGAGAAGACCTCGCCGACTCGGAGGACACCCCATTTGGCGATGCCACGCAGTGGGCTCGGTCCCTGAGCCAGTTCGTCGAGCTCTCGCCGCTTGCCGGCATCGGCCAGCATCTCCAGCTTCTCGTCGGCTGGAAGGGCCATGGGTTCGCGCCAGCCATTCAGGGCATCGAGGACGAAGCCGTTCTCGAACGAGAGTCGCGTGGTCAGCGGGCTCGGCACGGTGAGGGCAATGACCTTGCCACCATGGGCCTTGGCGTAATCGCCGGCGCCCAGGTTGTTCTCCATCACCTCGAGCTGCTTGGGTGAGGTGCTGGCTGCGATCAGATTCCAGTTCAGCGGCCGATTGGCCGCGGCCGACATGCGAGCAATGAGCTCGATGCGGTCCTGGGGAAAGCGGCCGACGGCCGGAATGAACTCGAGCGAGGTTCCCTCGAAGTCGGCGCAGACTCGGGACAGCTCGACGAGCTCTTCCTCGGAGCAGTGCCGTGACGGCACCGGTTGGCCGTTGGGATCGTTGTGCGTGGTCGCCCACGATGACGAGAACCCGAAACCGCCCTCCTCGATGGACTTGGCGAGCAGCTTCTTCATGGCGTCAAGATCTTCGGGCGTGGCCTCGTTTCCGACGGAACGCTCGCCCATCACCAACCGCCGTAGCGCGCTGTGTCCGACCATGAAACCGGTGTTGATCGACAGGGTGCCGTCGAGTTGGTCGAGCCACTCACCGAAGCTGGCCCAGTTCCATGGCACACCCTGTTGCAACGATTCGAGAGGCATGCCCTCGACCCGCGACAGCATCCGCATCAGGTAGTCGCCGTGCTCGGGGGCCAAGGGAGCAATGGTGAAACCACAGTTGCCGCCGATGATGGTGGTGATGCCGTGCAGGGGCGAAGGACTGAGCGTCGAGTCCCAGTGGGCCTGCGCGTCGTAGTGGGTATGGATGTCGATGAACCCCGGCGTCACCATCTTGCCGGTGGCATCGATGGTGCGAACCGCGTCCCCGTCGATCGAGCCGATCGTCGCGATCCTGTCGTCGACGATGCCGACATCGGCGACCCGACGTTCTGCGCCGGTCCCATCGACCACCGTGCCGTTCTTGATGATGACGTCGTACATGAGATGACCCCCTGGTTGTGCTCAGACACTAGAACCGCAACGGCCGGTCTGCAGAACTGGTTCGATGATCGGCCAATTTGGCTGATCATTGCCCACCACATGCGTTCTGGCGTTGCTCGCCGACGCTGCCGGCGGTCACGGCCGCCGGAACGCCCTCAGGCGGCGACGGTTGCTTTGCGCACCTCGCGGAACGGGACGTCCTTGTCGATCTCGGGTTCCTTGGGAAGACCGAGCACTCGCTCACCGATGATGTTGCGTTGGATCTGATCGGTGCCGCCGCCGATCGAGGTGAAGAAGGCGTTCAACAGGGCGTAGGTGGCATCAGCGGCGGCCGCTGAATCCTCACCGGCCAACATCCCCTCGGCACCGAGCAACTCGGTTTGCAGAGAGCCGGCGGTGTGCAGAATGCCCGACATGGCCAGCTTGCCGAGCGAGACGATGGGCGACGACGTGCCCTGCTCCAGCAGGGCCTTGGCTCGATCACCGTTCTGGGTGTTGACGACGCGCATGGCGTGGAGTCGGGCCACCCGTTGGCGGAACGAGGGGTCGTGCGCATTTCCGGTGGTGCGTGCAACTTCCAGCAGCGACAGGTCGGGGATCGGGGCGCTGGCCTCGTCGTCGGCCGAACGCACCGCATCCGTTGCCGCCTGGGTCGCTCGTCGTTTGAATGCCTGACCCATCACGGCTCGCTCGTAGGCCAGCGCGGTCTGCAGCACCATCCATCCTTCGCCCGGACCGCCGAGTCGATTGTCGTCGGGGACTCGGGCGTCGGTCAGGAAGACCTCGTTGAACCTGGCATCGCCCGTCGCCTGGCGCAGGGCTCGGACCTCGACACCGGGTTGCCGCATGGGCAGGAAGAAGAAGGTGATGCCGCGATGCTTGGGCACGTCCCAGTTGGTGCGAGCGATCAAGAGCGCAAAGTCTGCTTGCCGCCCGGCCGAGGTCCAGACCTTCTGACCGTTGACCACCCATTCGTCGCCGTCACGTTCGGCTCGGGTCTGGATACCGGCCAGGTCCGAGCCCGCGCCGGGCTCGGAGTAGAGGAGACACATGTTGATACGGCCCAACATCAGTTCGCGCAGGTGCGCGGACTTGAGTGCGTCCGAACCGCGGGCCAGCACGGTGTTGGCCCACAAGTTGCTGACGTCCTGACCCGACCCCGGTGCGTCGACTCGACGGAAGGCATCGGCTACCAGTTGGCTCTCGGCCGGCGTGACACCCTGCCCGTACCACTCGGTCGGCCAGCCGGGAGCAGCCCAGCCGGCGTCGATGACCATCTCCAGCCATTCGTCGGTCGGAATCGCCGGATCCCAATTGGCGTCGAGCCAGGCCGTGGCCCCGACGACGAGATCGGAGGTCGACTCCTCCGCCATCAGTCCCAGGCCTGCAGGACGGGAAGAACCTCTTTGGCGAAGAGTCGCATGCTCTTCTCGGCCTCGTCCATCGAGATGCCGCCGTAGCGGAAGCAGGTGGCCAACTCGAACGGGCCGAGCAGCTCTCGGCGAGCCTCGAACTGGGCCAACACCTCGTCGGGTGTGCCGTGGGCGGTTGCCTTCATGAAGCCTTCGAGGAAGCCGCTCTCGCCGATCTTCTGGAGCACGCGTGCTGCCTGGGCGTAGGCGTCGTACCCCTCGGTCTCGGCGAAATGGTCACCCAGGACCTCGTAGTGCTCCAGCACGCTGGCCAGATAGAGACCCATGTGGTGGTTGGCCAACTCCTCGGCCCGGGCCGAATCCTCGTGACACAGCATGAAATCGGCCGTCATGGGCGGGGGAGCGTCGACCCCGTTGAATTCCTTGAACAGTTCGCGATAACGGGTGATGGCGGGCATCCGCGAGTCCCACGAGCGGTCGGCGAACATCACCATGCGGGCCCCGAGGCGGGCCGCCGATTCGACCGAGTCGTCGGAGCTGGCGACGGCATAGAGACGATCGCTGAAGCTGCGTTCGGGTCGGGGCCGGATCTCGGTGCGAGGCTGCGGGTAGTACTCGCCGTCGCCTTCGATGAACCCCGTCTCCAACGCTTCCTTCACCATCATCGAACCTTCGTCGAAACGGCCTCGGCTCTCGCTCATCTCGATGCCGCGGAAGTTCGCGTACTCTCGGCGTGACAACCCCCGGCCCATGCCGAAGCGCACTCGACCATCGGCGAGATGGTCGAGCATGGCGATCTTCTCGGCCACCCGCAGCGGTTCGTTCCACGGCATGATCACGGCCGCCGTGCCCAAGTCGATTCGCTCGGTGGCCGCAGCCAGATAGGACAGCAGTTGCGTGTTGTCGGGGCAGAAGGAGTAGTCGAAGAAGTGGTGTTCGGCCGGCCAGATGACGTCGAAGCCCAGCTCCTCGGCCATGAGCGCCAGCTTGATCTCGTCCTTGTAGACCTGTCCGTCGGTGATCCCGTCCCAGCCAGCGCTGGCGAACACCAATTGCATTCCTACATCCACGGTTCGACTCCTGTCGTCATGGCTCGTGTCGCACGAGCACGCCCAGGACCGAACCTAGTCCGATCGCTCGACCTGGTTGTAGTTGTGGGGGTTGCGTCGCCGATCATCGATCAGCATCACCAGACCGATGGCCAACAACAGCAGACCGATCCCGATGAGGTAACGGCTGTCGGCACCGGTGAAAGCCAGGGTTCCCGGGACCGAGTCGACGACAGCAGTCACGGTGAAGTTCAGCGTTGCGATCGAACATGCCATCGGCGAACCGTTGTCACAGATTCGGATCTCGGCGGTGTAGTCGCCCGGAGTGGTCGCCGTGCCGGAGAACGAGCCATCCGGGTTGAGGGTGATCCCGGGGGGCACCGAGCCGGAGGTGACGGTGACGGTCGCGTCGTGGAGCTCCGGGTCAGGCAGTACAAGCGGCCCAGGCCGTTGGCCGACCGCGAGCACGAAGTTGTTGGTCGATGCCAGCACGGGGGGCTGATTCGGAGGCACGGTCACGGTCACGGTGGCGGTGGCGCAGTTGGCCGGAACGACCAGAGCGTTGGCCGACACGGTGAGTCCAGCGCTCATCGAGCACACGGTGTAGGTGAATCGGTCCGTGCCCACATAGTCGTGGTTCGGCGTGTAGGTGACGGTGCCATTGGCGTTGATGGTCACGGTGCCGTTCGACGGTTGGGTGATGCCCCGGATCGTGAGCAGCGTGGCCGGTGCGGTGGTGTCGTTGCCGTCGACATCGATCTGGATGGCGGTGTTGACCGGTGTCGTTCGCACGTCATCGACGGCTGTCGGGGCCGGTTTGTCGGTGAGCGGTAGGTCTGCGGTCAGATCGGTGGCGCCGGGAGCGAGCACGACGGTGGCGCTCAGCGGAACGCTGAGTTCGATCGGCACGGTGGCGGTGTCGATGCTCAGCAGATAGCGGCCAGACGGGAGGTGGTCGAATCGGTAGCTTCCGTCGGGAGCAGTGACGGTGGAGAAAACCAGGTCATCGGCGGTTTCGGCTGCCCCGTCGGGGCCGAACCATCGGGCGATCACGCCGATGCCCCCCATGAGCGGTTCACCGGCGGCGGGAAGTCCGTCACCATTGGAGTCCAACCAGACGATGTCGCCGATGGCGCCGCTGCCGGTGACACCGAAGTCGAGGCTCGATGGGGCGGTTGCGCCACCGAGGGTGATCACGGTCGAGCGATCGAGGGTGGCGTCGGGGTCGAAGGTGTTGATCGAAACACCGGACGGGAGTCCGGCCGATCTGACCGCCACGGTGTAGATCCCGGGTGGCAGACCGGTGGCCGAGTACGAACCGTCGGTAGCCGTCGGCACGCTGAACAAGAGATCGTCCGCGGTACCCACTGCTCCGTCGGGTCCATGCCAGATGACGTCGACGATGGCGGTCGAGATCGGGAGATCCTCAGGGTCGTTGACGCCATCGGCGTCCACATCGAAGATGACCCGTCCGCTGAGCTGGTCGAGACCGACCAGTCCGAAGTCGACCGACAGATCGCTGCTGGCTGACACCAACGGGACGGCCGCTGGGTCGTTGGCGGTCGTCAAGCCATAGCCGGATGGAACGGTCACGTCGACGGTGTAGCTGCCGGGAGCCAGACCATCGAAGATGTAGGAGCCGTCGAGGTCGGTGATGACGGTTGCGATGACGAGCGCGCTGGCGTCGCGAAGATCGACACGCACGCCGGGCAGACCCGGCTCGTCGGGATCGTGGACGCCGTTGCCGTCGAGATCGACGAACACGGTGTCGCCGATGCGAACCGGTTGGTACAGGCCTACGCCGAGATCATCGATGCGCCCACCCGACGCCACCAGAATCGGGGAGGTCGAGCCGCTGATGTCGATGTCGGAGTCCGTGGCGTCGGGGCCGACATCGACCGTCGTCAGTATCCAACCGGGTGTGACCACGGGACGGACCGTGTAGGTGCCGGGGACCACGTCGATGAAGGAGTACCTGCCGTCGGCGGCCGAGGTCGTGGTGGCGACCACCGATCCGGAGTCGTCGATCAGGTCGAGGTCGACCGACCCCAGACCGGGGTCACCCACCGATGTACCTTCGCCGTCGACGTCGGTGAAGACCAGGCCATGCAGCTCGCCGGGCGCCACGAACCCGAGGTCGGCGGTGGACAATGACTGGTCCGAGACCACGGTGACGTCGATGGGGCCGTTGGTGGCGATCACGCCGGCCGGGAGGCTGGTCGGAACGGCTGTCACCGTGTAGCGGCCGGGATTGACGGCGTTGAAGACGTAGTTGCCGCCGGGTCCGGTCACCGCAGTGGCAACCACCGAGTCGGTGTCGTCTCGCAGTTCGAGGGTCACGCCGCTCGAGCCGCTCTCGGTGCCGTCCTGCACGCCGTTGCCGTTGGTGTCGGTGAAGACCGTGTCGCCGATTCGGGCGGTGGTGGCGAAGCCGAAGTCGAGGGTCCGGTCGGTGGCAGCGGAGACCACGGTGCGGACGAGGCTGTCGGCGGTCGTGGCCACGAGGGCGACTCCGGAGTTGGTGCCGACAGGAAGGGTCGAGCCGACGACGTCGACGGTGTAGGTGCCGGGATCGAGGCCGGTGAAGCTGTAGTCGCCGTTGGCGTCGGTGGTCACGATGACGGGCGCACCGGCACCGGTGAGGCGAACGTCGACACCGACCAGTCCGGGTTCACCGGGGTCTTCGATGCCGTCGCCGTCGAGGTCGTGCCAGAGACGATCGCCGAGAACACCGGTGGTGAAGGCACCGAAGTCGACATCGGTGCGGTCTTCTCCCGGGGTCAGGCTGATCGATCGAGTTGTGGGGGTCGATGCCGTGTAGCCGGTCGGCACCGTGGCCAGATCGAGCCGAACGTGTAGCTGCCGGATGGGATGCCGGCGAACAGATAGGAGCCGCTGCCGGTGGTGATCGCGGTGTCGACGAGG